>NZ_JBANBA010000052.1:0-60039 GCF_059803475.1 Bradyrhizobium sp. UFLA05-89
TGCACAATCGAATACTTACTCACGTCAAAATCACAGCGACAGATCAATCGCTTCCGAATTCTTCACGAGCGACTCTGGAAGAGATTGATCGAGTTTCGATAGTTGGTTGCGAATTCGCTTGACCCGTTTCTTCACTTCGAACGCGATCCGATCGAGCATTTGGTGCGACCCTACAGGCGATAATGCGATTGCATCTTTTGCCGCGTCGGCATTCGCGTTGACCAGTTCGCAAAGTTCTTCGACTCGTTTGAGGGTTCGAGCTGGGCTCAGCGATACCTGTCTTGCCAGTTGCTGCCAATCGGAGCCGTGAACGTGGATACCTTCCCTTCGACCGTTGAGGGCCTGCGCCAGCCGCTTCGTGATCTTAGGATAGACTTCGCCGCACATAAGGTCATAGAGCGGCGCGAGTTTCGCCGACCCGCTCGCACCTATCAGGATAGAATAGTTCTTGGCGTGAGCGTCGACGTTGCAGATCAAGATGTTGTAGATGACAGCATCCATAAGCGCCAGTCTGGCACCTGGCTGAATGAAACGAGCGGCACCGTCGAACAACGCCTTGAGACCCGGACCGCTCCTGACGGAAGGAGAGGTGAATTCGTATTTTGAGCTTGGGAAGTACCCAAGCAATTGACAGAAATCCTCTTGGTGCACGCGTACGATCTGGCCTTCTGACGTCTTGAGACGATCGTAGCGCTCGACCAGAAGGTAGAGCCTTTTTCCCGCTCGGCCGGTTGTTGCCTTGGCGGTATCCAATCCGATCATTTCCGCAAGCTTCAGGCAGAAGGCTTCATTGTGAACGTTGCCGGGCAAGCGATCGCTGTCGGGTTTGATGATATGCGTCGAAGGTGTCCCGTTGAGAGGGATGGCGAGCTTTCGGTCGATAAGGCTTAACGGAAGCTTGTCCTGCACGCCGGCTAAGGACATCGAGACCCCGTGCTCGCCGACGAGGAAGGGCTTCTGCGGAAGTTCGTTGATGATCCGCTCTAGATCAGCTTCCTTGGCGACAGGGCGGAATTCGTCTCGCTGGGGACGAGGCGCACCGATCGCAAGAGCGCCCGCCGTATCGCGACCAATGTGTTCGAGCAAGCCCAGGATATCTTGAGGAGCTACACCGATTTGTTGTCCGATTTCCGAGAGATGGCTCTCGGGAAGAAGATTGGCGAGCCAGGGGATGATCCTGTCGTGGTCGACGGGGTCCGGACCGAGCGGCATGGAGAGAGAGATCGGGAAGGCTCCGCGTCGCGTTAGCCAAGATGATTCGTAACGCATTTGGACGCGTTCGTTCGCAACGGCTATCGTCGCCACCTTCAGTCGGTCAAAGTAGATTTCGGGCATGGGGTCATTTGAACGTTGGGATGTGGGAGAGCGGATCGTCTTCGTCCGGTGGCGCGAGGGTCTGACCGACGGATGCGGGAACATCCCCCAACCGCAAACCAACCTCGGCGGCGGCGGTTAATGCCTTGCCTAGTTGACAGGAGGGTTTTCCGCTCTCCAGATCCACGATAAATCGCACGCCAACGCCGCAGCGTTCGGCGAGCTCGTCTTGAGTCAGCCCTAGAGCCTTACGCTTCTGGCGAATCAATGCACCGTACTCTTGGGATGTTGTGATTGAGGCCATCTTCCCGATCGGTAAATTTCAAAGACCAAAAGCCTAAATATTCCCGATCGGGAATAAAATCAAGTGGGGCATCCAAAAATTCCCGATCGGGAACAAGACCCGCAACTCCCCTAAAATATTCCCGATCGGTAACAGACATTCCATTTTTTAGAAAAGTTCCCGATCGGGAATATTAACTAACGTCCGCCGCAACACGGGAGTGCTCGGAACGCCTCTTTGTCGGTCGCCGCCGGATTCGTCATCGTCAGCAAGCACCAGCAACAGCAGCAGTCGTAGCCGTTCGGTGCGGCAATCATCGCCCTCGATCTCTCCATTCGTGGCCAGCAACCAGACCGCAAAAGTTGCAACCGCTGCATGCATTCACAAGAGGGGGCGCTGCGTACCGGTCGGATTAGGGCCGACGGCAGTAATTTGATCTGGTCGCACGAGCGCGACCGCGAAGTTGCGCCATTGCGGCCTAAGACGGTGGTCTGATGACTTCCGTTTGCAGGCCAACACCGTCGCGCCGCGGGCTATGGATCAGCTTGTAGCATGACGGGACGGCTGGCGGACGACTTCACGGATCAGGCTGCCATTGACGCCAAAAGCACACCCGAATCGAGGTGCTTGTCGCCTACGACGAACACGTGCGTCACCAATTGCTGGTGGAGGGGAAATCCATGCGCCGACGGCAAGGGATGGCGTCCTGCCCCAGCTCTTTCCCGCCGGGCCGCATGCGGGGGGTCGGAAAGAGCGCGGGCTTTGATCGATTAGAAGAGGTACAAATGATCATCGGCGTCGGTACGGAGCCGGGGACACATCACGAGATCGCAGGTCCGCCCAGTTGCTGCGTCTATAGCCGTGATCGTGGAGCTGCCAGACATCAACCACGGCATCTGCCAGCGGCGGACACCAAGCCGGTAACGAGCACCGGGTCCCGGGTCCCCTTCCATGTCGACGCCAAATCTCAAGTAAGCCCGGCAGCACAACGCATTAACCTGCAGGCATCTCGATGAGCACCCAAATGCCAGGCTGGACCCCTTATTCGTCTCAGCAGCTCTCCGGCGCACAACCGGACCAGAATGCTTCAATTCGAAGCCTCTGCTGTGCCCTCCCGCCCGCGAAGGGCGATGAGCGAGTAGGCGACCGGCACCACGAACAGGGTGAAGAGCGTTCCGATCGATAGGCCCGTGGCGATCACAAGGCCCATGTTGTAGCGGGAAACCGCGCCGGCGCCGCTTGCCGTGACAAGCGGCAGCACGCCCAGCACCATGGCCGCTGTCGTCATGAGAATGGGCCGCAGCCTGATCGTCGCCGCCTCGATGATGGCCTCCGTGCGGCTCCTGCCCTCGGCGCGCAACTCGTTCGCCACCTCCACCATCAAGATCCCGTGCTTGCTGACGAGACCCATCAGGGTGACGAGCCCGACTTGAGTGTAGATGTTGATACTTGCGCCGCCGATGCCAACGCTGATGAAGATCAGTGCGCCGGCGAGCGACATCGGTACCGATATCAGGATGATGAGGGGATCCAGGAAGCTATTGAACAGCGCGGAAAGCGAAAGATAGATGATGATCAGCGCGAACAGGAACATGGTGACGAAGCCGCCCGATTCCTGCTCGAGCTGGCGGGAGGCGCCTGCAAAGTCGGTCGAGTAGCCCGCTGGAAGGGATTTGGCGAGAGCCTTCAAGGTCGCGAGCGCATCCCCCATGGAAACGCCCGGCATCGCCACGCCGGAAATGGTCGCGGCGTTGATCTGCTGGAAATGGTTGAGCGCCTGCGGAGCGGCTTTATTCTCGAGGTGGGCGACCGTCGCCAGCGGCACCATTGTGTTGTTGCTGGTGCGGATCTGGTAGCTCAGTAGTTGCTCGGCGGTGAGGCGGTCGTTCTGCCGGACCTGCGCGATCACCTTGTAGGAGCGGCCATCCAGGCTGAAATACTCGACGTAATTGCCACCCAGCATGGTCGCGAGCGCGCCACCAAGGTCGCTCATCTTCAGCCCGAGATCGCCGGCCTTGTCGCGGTCGAACACGACGGTGCTCTTCGGCTTGTCGATCTTGAGGTCGTCGTCGAGGAAGATGAACTGCCCGGTCTTGACCACCTCCGCCATGAAGTTCCGAGCAACCTCGTCGAGCTCGCTGAACGAGCCCGTCGTGCCAATGACGAACTGGATCGGCAGGCCGTTGCTGCCCGGCAGCGGCGGCGGCTGGAACGCCACCGAACGCGTGCCCGCGATGCCGTTCAGCAGCTCCTGGAATTCGAACTGAAGTGTACCGGTGGACACAGTACGCTTGTCCCACGGCTTGAGCACCCAGCCGGCGATAGCCTGCGCGGGCGTGTCGATCTGGAAGACAACCCCCGTTTCAGGACGCTTTGCAACGAGGTCGTAGAGCTGTTGCTCGTAGAACTGGCGTTGCTCATGAGTGGCCGAGGGCGCCGAATTGGTCATTGTAAGGATCACCCCTTGATCCTCCTCGGGCGCCAGTTCGCTCTTCGAATTCGCATAGAGCCAGGGAATGCTGGCGAGCAGCAGCAGCGCGAAGACCACCACGACGGCCTTGGTGGCAAAAATGGATTCGAGGCGGCGGCGATAGGCAGCAGTCAGCCACTCCAGCGCGTGATCGATCCTGCGTACCAGGCGCGCCTCCCAATTCGTGGCATCCCGCTCGGTCCGGCGCAGCAGCCAGGCACAGTTCATGGGCGACAGGGTTAGCGCGATGACCGCCGACACGGTGACCGCCCCGGCCAACGTGAAGGCGAATTCTGTGAACAGAGCGCCCGTGAGACCACCCTGGAAGCCGACCGGAACGTACACCGCGATCAGGACCACCGTCATTGCGATGATAGGGCTACCGAGCGCGCGGGCCGATTGGATCGCCGCCTCGACGGGCGGCGTACCCTGATCGATCAGGCGGTGGACGCTCTCGACGACGATGATGGCGTCATCGACGACGAGCCCGATCGCGAGTACCAGGGCTAGCAGCGTCAGGAGATTGATCGAGAATCCCATCAACAACATGAGTGTGAAGGTGCCGATCAGCGACAGAGGGATCGCGATCACCGGGATCAGCACCGACCGCCACGGGCCGAGGAAGAGGAAGACGACAAGAGTCACGATGACAACCGCCTCGACCAGCGAACGGACGACCTCATCGATCGAGCTGTTCACGAACTCCGTCGAATCATAGAGAATCTCGCTGGTGATGCCGTTCGGCAGGTTCGCGCTGATGTCGGGAAGGACCCTCTTCACCCCCTTAATGACCTCGAGCAGGTTCGCGGTCGGCGCCACCTGGATGCCGAGGTAGACCGCCGTCTTGCCGTTGAACTTGGCCGAGCTGTCATAGTCGTCGTTGCCGAGCGTCACGTTGGCAACGTCCTTCAGTCGGACAATCGCGCCGTTCACATGCTTGATGACGAGGTTGCGGTACTGCTCGAGCGAATGGAGGTTGGTCGTGGCCGAGAGATCAACCTGAACGAGCCGTCCCCGCGTCGAACCGAGGCCGGCGATATAATCGTTCCCAAACATCGCGGTGGAGACGTCGCTCGCCGTCAGGCCATAGGCGCCAAGCTTATCGGCGTCGAGCCAGGCACGCAGGGCAAACTTTTTGCCGCCGATCAACTCTGCCGTCTGGACGCCCGGCACGGCCTGCAGCTTGGGCTGCACGACCCGGGTCAGGTAGTCGGTGATCTGGTTGGGAGCGAGCACATCGCTCGCAAACCCGATGTACATCGCATCGATGGTCTGGCCCACCTTCAGCGTCAGCGTGGGCTGCTGGGTGCCGGCCGGAAGCTGGTTGAGGACGGAATTGACCTTGGCATTGATCTCCGTCATCGCCCTGCCGGAATCGTAGTTCAACCGCAGGTTCACCGTGATGGTGCTGGAGCCGGTGGTGCTGCTGGAATTCATGTAGTCGATGCCGTTGGCCTGGGCGATCGCGTTCTCCAGCGGCGTGGTGATGAAGCCGGTGATGATGTCGGAATCCGCGCCGGCATAGGCTGTTGTCACGGTAACGATCGCGTTCTGGGTCCGCGGATACTGCAGGATCGACAACGAGGTCATCGACCGCAGTCCGAGGAACAGGATCAGCGCGCTGACCACAAGGGCCAGCACCGGGCGACGGATGAAGATGTCCGTGAAGCGCATCGTATCGGCTCTTACTGCTCGTGCCGCGTTCACTGGTCGACGATTGTCGGCGCCGCCTCGGTCAGCGGAACGTGGGAATTGTCGATCCTTACCGGGCTGCCATTGCGAAGCTTGATCTGGCCCGCGATCACGACGGTCTCGCCGGGCTTGATGCCGTCAGTCACGGCGATGCGGTCGCCCTTCGCCGGCTTGGTTTTGACGAACATCTGTCGCGCGGCGCCCTGCCCGTCGTGCAGATTATCCACGAGGTAGACCAGGTCGCCATAGGCGTTGTTGACGATCGACGTGAGCGGAACGGTGACGATTTCTTCGGCCTTGCCGACCTCGATCTCCACCTTGGCGAACATGCCGGGGAGGAGCCGCGCCGGGTTGTTCCCGATGGTCGCGCGGACCTGAATGTTGCGGCTGGCGCTGTCGACCTTGGCGTTGATCGCCGAGATCTGGCCCCAGAAGCGTTCGCCGGGGAAGGCATCCACGGTCCCGGTGACATCCTGGCCGATGACGATCGAGGCGAGCGCCTGCTGCGGCAGAAAGAAATCAACGTAGATCGGATCGAGGCTCTGCAAGGTGACAATGGTCGTCCCGGCGCTCAAAAACTGGCCGATATCGACGGCACGAATGCCGAGGCGCCCGGCGAATGGCGCCTTGAGCGTCTTTTGCTCGACGATGGCCTTCTGCTGCTCGACCAGGGCTCTGGCATTCTTCAGATTGGCCTTGTCACTGTCGAGCGTGGCCTGACTGACGGCGTTGAACTTGATCTGCTCCTCGCCGCGCTTGACCACAATCGCGTAGTTCTCGGCGGTCGCCTGCAGCGACTGCAATTTGGCGACGTCGTCGGTTGCAACGAGCTGCAGCAGCGGCTGGCCTTCCGCCACCTCGTTTCCGGAGCTGAACTGGATACTCTGCACGATTCCGGAAGCCTGGAGCGCCAGATCAGCGCCGTTTACCGCGCGGAGCGTGCCGACAGAAGAAAGGGCGGATCGCCATGGCTTGGTCGTAGCAACCACCGTGGAGACGGTCTGCAGCGGGTTCGTCATAGCCCCGATGGCCTTGCGGATCATCATGTCCTTGAAGATCTGGAATCCGTAGAGGCCGCCGAACAGGACGGCCATAACGGCCAGCATGATCGTCATGCGCTTGGTCATCGCAAGCGAGGCATAGGCGGTCTGGTCGGCCCTGTTCCACCAACCGCCGCCAAGCGACTGGAACAGGGCCGCGGTGTCGGCGAAGCGCGCCGCCTGCGCCTTGATGCGCGATATCCGCGCGTTTAGATAGGATTGCTGGGCCGTGATGATGTTGGCGTAGGGGACTGCGCCGGTCTTGAATTGCTCGATCGACATCGAAAGGCTGTCGGATACCGCCCTCTCGGCTTCCGCCTGCGCCTTTAGCGTCGCGGCGTCATACTGGATCGCGCGCAGCGAATCCGCAACGTTCTGTAACGCGGTGATCACAGTGCTCTTATAGGCGGCCATATCCTGTTCGAAGACCGCCACGTTGGCTTCCTTGGTGTGATAGAGGGCGCCACCGTCGATCACCTTCTGCGTGATGGTGGAGGTCGCATCCCAGACGATCGTCCCGGGCGAAAACAGCTTGCCCGTTCCGCTTGCACCGTAGCTGCCGGACAGCGTGATCTGCGGCAAAAGGTTCGCGACACCGACACCGACGGTCGCGGTCGCCTGATGCAGCGTCGCCTCGGCCTGACGGATGTCCGGACGCTGGCGGACGAGCTCCGAAGGCAAGGATATTGGAAGCCGTCCAGGCAAACGCAGTTCGGCAAGCATGACATGCTCGCCGCGATCTTCGCTCGGCAGCCGCCCAAGATAGGCCATCAACTGATTGCGCTGCTGCGCGAGCTGCTTCTGCAGCGGGGGCAGCGTCGCCTTGGCCTGCGCAAGCGTCGATTCCTGGGACAGCACATCGGACTTGGAGACCGCGCCGATCTCGAACTGATGCTGGATACGCGCCAGCTGATCCGTCTCTGCCTTGACGATCTCTTCAGTCGCTGAGATCTGGTCCCGCAGCGAGGCGTCGGTGATCGCTGCTGTGATCACGTTTGAGGTTAGCGCCAGGTAGGTCGCCTCCAGCTTGAACGCCTGGTAGTCGGCCTGCGCCTCGAGCGCCTCGACCTGCCGGCGTGTGCCACCCCAGATATCGAGCGCATAGGAGACGCCGACCGACGTGTTGAAGAGCTTGTAGAGCGCCCCCTGCTCGCGTGCTGCCGACCCGGTCCCAGTTACTTGCGGAAACAAGGCGCCCTGTTCGGCAAGCACAGTCTCCCGGGCGGCGCGGAGCGCAAATTCGGCAGACTGAATATCGGGATGGTTCCGAACAGCCTCTTCAACGAATGCCGTGAGCTTGCGCGAACGAAAGAGTGTCCACCAGAGGCCTGAGATGTCCTCCCCTGGCGAGAAGGACTGCGAATTGCCGCCGAGCGTTTTGGTGCTGTCCGTCGCGGCCACGTGAGGCTCCCGCGTGTAGCGCTCGACAGCCGGGGCTTCGGGCGCAACGAAGTTCGGTCCGACCGCGCAAGAGGCGAGCAATAAGGCAGGCGCGACGACGCCCGCCAAATAGCGCAAGCATCCGAGCCGAAATGTGACGGGATGCCTGGCAATCACACTCCTTTCGCCGCGCCGTGCTGCCACCAAAGGTACGTGATTAGCGAAAAACGACATTCTCTCCTGACCAACAATAGAACCGTACGGTTCGGTACCGATATTGCGCCAACCTGTCAACTAACCGTACCGCGAGGTACTATTCTTTGATCGCCGCATCATTCCTCCCACAAGTCCAAATCCGGCTTTGCTCGCAGCGTCACATCCGGCGCCTTGACTGCCGGGCGGCGTCAGCCCCCGCAAACCACAAAGATTGGGAATCAAAAGCAAGACTGGCGCCAAGCCGCCGATTCGCGAACGCTAGTGTTCGGGCCCCGCCGTTTGGTGCGTGCGGGCGTGCGGGCGTATGGCCTCGCGAGAGCCAAGGGTGCGACAGAATAGAAGTGGACGGTGAAAGACCGAACCGGGGGCGAATTCCCGCAAAAGCCGGACGGAGTGGATTGCTATTGACCGGGCTCACTGGCGCGGCAGGCCGCGAGGAAGAACGAAACCCTCTCCGCCACATGGCCACGAATCTGCGCCCTAAGCCGTTTGGGATCTTCGCCGAACACCGCCCGCATCACCAGCGGTGCGACGACGAGATCCAGGAAGAACAGGGCCGTCTTGGTCAGGCGTTGCGGAGCGAAGGCGGCGTACGCCTTGCCATGCTTCGAGCCAGTCACGTCCTCCAAGACGCCAGCCGTGTGATGAATGCCGCGTTCGCGCATCATTCGCTCTACCTTGGCCAGATCAGGGAAACGGCGCGCTTCGGCCGCCGCAAGACGAAGGAAATCGACACTATCTGCGGCCAGGACATGCTTGAGTATCTCGCTCCCGAGAACCATCAATCGCTCCTCGGGCGTGTCGCCCGATGGCACCGCGCTTTCGTATCCTTCCCGCACCTTCTGCGCGTTGCGCATCGCGATTGCAGCGAACAGCGCCTCTTTTGTTGAAAAACGTGCATAGATCGTTCCCTTGCTGGCACGAGCAAGGCGCGCAATCTCCCCGACGCTGACCCCGGCCAGTCCACGTGCCAGGAACAGCTCACGCGCGGCATTGAGGATGCGCTCGTCCACCTCGGCAGCCAACTCCTTCGGAGGGCGACCAGCGCGGACCGCCTTCTGCGGTGTCTTGCCCTTCTGTCCCATCTGCATTCATTCGCCTCAGCAGTTCGAAAAAGGGCCTCCTGGAAAATATTACGTTGCCCATAATGCGATTTAGCGTGCGCCATGACAGAAGTAAATAGAACTAGTCGGTACACATATTTTGGAATGCGCATCTCCCCTCAACAGTCGAAAGCAATCAGCTTATCCAGCGATTCCCTTGCTGGAAAAGGCTGTCTGTGGTGGATCGGTGCAAATCGGCCAAGTGCGGCATTTCGGCGGCAACACCGCCTCGCCGTCAATCGGAGCGGCCGGCGCTCGACGCGCCTAGTGTTCCTCAAACGTCGCATCAACGATTTGATAGAACGCCATTGGGCTGTTGGCGATTTCCCAGACCGCCAAAATAACGTGATAGCCGGTGCGCTTTGGCAGGTCGCACGTATGCACAGTGGGCCCCTTGGGCATCAGGTTGGCGTTCGGATCCCAAAACGGCTGGCCGTGATTCTGGATTGTGCAGAATGGCTTCACTTCGAATTGGCTACGAGCGAGTGGAGAGGATGAATCCCAGCCCACCCGTGTGATGAAGTAATTCCAACGCCGTGTCAGGTGAGCCGCGCTGTATTCCCACCTGAACTTCTGTTTTGCGCCAGGGCGTAACCGAACTTTTTCCCAGCGCGTCGGGGTCTGCTCATCGAGCAACGGCACATCGCCGCGTACGCTGCTGCCTGCGATAAAGCCGTCCCTTGGCGGCGCCGCGTTCTGCACATCAGTCGGCGCGATCGGGTCTAGCAGTCCTCCTTCCATAGCGGGGAAGAACTTGCCGTTCTCCATCACGTTTGCCCTCCACAAATTAATTGGACAGTCCTTATTTCTGTGTTCGGCGCAGAGCACGACGCGCGAGGCTGGCTCGATGAGGCGCCCCTGCGCGTGCACGCTTGCAACAGCGAACAACGACACCGCAGCGCACAAGAGCACTCCGGACCAGTGTCGAAATATATACCTCATGGTTATCCTCGAGAATTGTCGGATTGGCCGTTAAAGGAAGACCGTGAAACCTGGGTTGCTATCCGCCGTCAGGCAACAACCTGCCGCGCAGCTGGTTACGGAATAGCGCCTCGCCGAGGCGGCGCTCGTAGCTCCTGCAGCTTCTTCGGCACGCACCTCATGATCGCGGCGGCGTCTAGTGGGTCGCGCCTAGCTGTCCTGGCATCCAAAGGTGGCCCGCGATGTCAAAGTATTGTGCAATTGGCGTGCCGTTAGAGAAGTGCTTTGCGCCTTCGAAAATAGCGACAAACCGATACGCTTCGTTCGAGGCCGAGCGCCCTGTGTCGGGCTGCTGCCAACATGTCGCGAAGCCGACGTCGAGCAGGAGAGCACCTATCCATTCGCTCGTGAGGCTTGGCTCAGTTTCTGCATGATAACCGGCGAACTTATTGGATGCCCTTCCGAAGACGTGTTGCTCGGTAGCGGCCTCGAAGAAACCGGAAGTCTCATGCGCAAGGTGTCTATTGCTATCGTTCTAGCGCTCGTCTCATCTCATGCTATTGCGAACGACGATTTAATGACGGCGGCGAGACGAATTTTCAAACCGATCCCCTCGGCGATCCCCGCAGTTAAGGACAATCCTGTCACAGTCGCGAAAGCAGCGCTCGGCAAGATGCTATTTTTCGACCCTCGCCTCTCAGCGAGCGGGATCATTAGCTGCAATACCTGCCACAATCTTGGCACCGGTGGGGTCGATGCCGGCCCAACCTCGGTCGGTCACGCCTGGCAAAAGGGAGCGCGTCGGGCGCCAACCGTGTACAACGCCGTGTTTAATGTCGCTCAATTCTGGGACGGACGCGCGCCGGATCTCAAGGCACAAGCCAAAGGGCCCGTTCAGGCAAGCGTCGAAATGAATGCCACGGCGGATCACGTGATCAACACGTTGAACTCGATGAAAGACTATGTCGATCTGTTCAGAATGGCGTTCCCGGATGATACACCGCCGGTCACGTTCGACAATTTCGCCAAAGCGCTTGAGGCCTTTGAAGCGACCCTCACGACACCGGCGGCTCCGTTCGATCGGTACTTAAATGGCGATGCCAAGGCTCTGGATGATCAGCAAAAGAAGGGTTTGAAGCTGTTCATGGACAAAGGATGCGCCTCCTGTCATAACGGAATCAATATTGGGGGACAGGATTTTTTCCCATTTGGTGTGATCGAAAAGCCCGATAACAAACTGCTTCCCGCTGCCGACAAGGGACGGTTCGCCGTCACTAAGGCGCCCAGTGACGAATACGTATTTCGTGTCGCCCCCTTGCGCAACGTTGCCTTGCGGGCGCCCTACTTCCATTCGGGTCAGGTTTGGACTCTCAAGGAAGCCGTAGAAGTTATGAGTGAAGTCCAGCTCGGCGCCAAGCTCAGCGAGAAGGAGCAGAACGATATTGTCGCGTTTCTTAATTCACTGAGCGGGCGTCTACCCAAGGTCGAGTATCCGATATTGCCACCGCGCACAAAGGAGACGCCTCCACCCTCGTTAAGCAAATAGTGTCGTTCTTATCTGTACACTATGGTCAGGTCGCCCGTCTCTACGGTTTCCTTGCGGCGCAGCTGCCGGCTTTAGCAGCGACCATGAGCCCCGAACGCCGCCCAACCTGTCGAAGTGGTCTCTCAGCATCGCGACGGTTCCTACCGCGGCCTGCGGACGCGCTGGATCAAAGGTGAGGAAAAAGAGGCATCGCCGATGGATCGCGAGCTGTAACGGAGATCAGATGACGACGGTCATTAAAAATCTGCTGGTCCGAAAGCAGAAGCTTATTGAGCAACTTGATTCCACCCAAGACGAAGAGCAGCGCGAGAACATTGAGCGTCAGCTCGAGCAGATAGGTACTGCGCTTGATCTTCTCGATCGGCCTCAGCAAACGAACGAATGAGAAACCGAGGCGAAAATCCCAACCACGATCTTGAATGTGTGCTTCTGGCTTTTTAGCAGCGTTGGCCTTTGGATCGTGTCCGCCGTGCCTTTAGCGCTTCGTAATCAATTTCTCGGTATCACCCAGCGGCGGAAGCCCGGTACTTTTCGCCCCTTGGTCTGCAGTGGCGTCAGGGTTTGGATCGCAACAGGCCACACCGACATGCGCCGCGATATGCAAAGCCTGATGAGCACGGTTCAGGAGAGCTTGAAACGCGATCCTCACGCTAGCGGTTTCACATCCTCCTGGACCGCTAGAGCCTTTGGCATGACGGGATTGGACTATCGCATTACACCACGCCTTCACCGTGGGCCTAGGCACCGGCCGATGCGATATCGATTCCAGCGTCGCGGATCGCCCCTGTCCCGGCAGGAAACGACTGGCGGGATCCGCAACTGCGCTGGCGACCACAGAGTATTTGCTTTGCGAAGAACTTCGCGGTTTGCCATCATTTTGAGGGGCCCCATTGTCGGGATCTAGACCAAATGTCGGCAGTTGACGATACGTGCGGCCAAACGACCCGCGCAGAATATTCTAGGCCGGCACGCCGCTTGCTTTGTTTACGACGTCATCGCTTGTCAGGGCGGCAGGGATGGGTAGGCAACATTAGGACAAGGCGCGCGGAGATTTGCTGTGTCGCAAACTGATGTAGAGAGATTCGTTGACGATCTAGGAAACACGGTTGTCTTCTCGAAAACGTCAAACCATACGCTACGGGACTTGCACCGATTGTGGCGATGGGAAACCGCCTCGGCTACGACTTCACGCTTGATGAGGTCAAAAATTGCATCCCATTGCCTAACCGAGGGGAGTTCACAACTAAGGTCGACGCGATTGCAGGCCGAAAGCAAGGTTCGAGCGTTGCGATGTCGACGAGCCTTGTGCATAGCACTGCGCTGGCTAGCTCCACCACGGACGTACCGATGAGCGCTGTGCAAATCCCGGAAATGGTCCCCAGCTTCGCCGCGGTCGTTCTCGTCGTTGTCGTTGTTATTGTGGTCGTAGAGTGACGTAAGTTTTTGGCTCTCGCCGCGTTGGCTCGGTGGAAGCCGAGTGCGCAGAGAACATGAAAGCAAACTTCGTCAGGGGGAGACCATGCCACCAGTCCTACAAAATGCGGCAAGGGCGCATCAGCATCGTCAGGGCGAACACTGCCGAACGTTTTTCGACCGCCGCACACCCGAACAATGGCGCACGTTGTCACACGTCAAGCGCTTCATGGAGCGGCTTGCCGGCGATATGGAGTTCCGCAGGGCGCTTTCGGAGAACGTCGACGCGCCTCGAGCGGTAACAGAGCGCCACGGTATCGAAGTTGACCCGATGGAAATACTGCCGCTCTGGCGCGCTGACCACCTGAAATACCGCTTCAAGTCGGATTCTGCCCCGTGGCCGCTGGCTATGATTTGGGACGAGTATACGCGTGAGATGTTGCGCCATCGGGACTTCCTGCGCAACAGAGGCGAGATGTCGACAATCAACCCGCGCTTTCATGCCTGGCGCGAACGCCAAATCCGGCGCTGCGACGACGAATTGGGCAGATCGGCGCCGTCGTTTACGCACCCCATTATCGCTTTTGAGCTGAGCGAGGGCTGCAGCGTCGGTTGCTGGTTCTGTGGCCTCTCGGCCGATCGCTTCAAAGGCTATTACGAGTATAGCAAAGAACATGCAGAGCTTTGGCGTCGCGTGGCTGGTGTTGCGACCGAGATGTTTGGTTCGGCAGCCCGTACTGGCTTCTGCTACTGGGCCACAGATCCTATGGACAACCCACACTACGACCGATTTTTGTTCGACTATTATCAGATCACGGGCGCATTACCGCAAACAACGACGGCCGCGCCGCTCAAGGATGAGGCGCTCACGAGGCGCGTGCTCGAGCTTTTCAACCGGTATGGCACTACGACGAACCGTTTTTCCGTGTTGAGCACAAGACATCTCAATCAGATTCACACGGCGTTTTCGCCTGAGGAACTGATGGGGGTCGAACTCATCCTGCAAGGCAAGGAGGCGCCGATCGCAAAGGCTCTCACCGGGCGGGCGCGCGAGCGAAAGGAGAAGCTCAGGGACGCCAACAGGGATGATGCAATCGCCTTGCTGGAGCGCGACCAAACGACGATCGCCTGTGCTTCCGGCTTCCTGGTAAATATGCCGCAGGGACGTTTACAACTGGTCACGCCGATACCGGGTAGCGAACGCTGGCCTCTCGGGTACCGCATCGTGGGTGAACGCTTCTTCAGGACGCCTGACGAGTTCCGGGAGGGACTGCAGAGAATGATCGACCAGCATATGCTCGAGAGCCCAGCCCCCGACCTGCCGATCCGCTTCCGCAGCAACCTGCAATACAAAGCAGGAAACCGCTCCTTCCATCTACGCTCACGCAACATGCAACACCACGTGCTCGACGATGTCGCTCCAACTTCCGTTGGCCATCAAATCGCGTGCGGCAATTGCACAGCCTCGGAGCTGGTGATGCGGGTCACGACCGACGGAACGAGCGTCCTTGCGGTCGCCGACCTGCTCGATCAGTTATACGCAGCCGGGGTAATCGAAGAGGACTTCGATGACCGCTTCGCCTGGCAGACCAGCGACGACGTGACGAGCCGCATCGAAGGGACCAAACACGCGCCCTCTCGCACGGGCGTGGATCATTTCGCTCCTATTGAGTCCGCACATCGCCCTGAACGAGCTGCACCATCTTGCCATCTCGCAAGTCGCCGAGCGGGGTGACAAATCAGCGCAAGTCGGTCAGGCGAGCCGGGGATGTCCAACGATCGGGGGGTGATGATCGTGGCCTGGCATATCTCCATAAGCAAGCGAACTGACTACCCCGGGCCTGATGCTGGTACTTGTATCCAACCCGTTGGCGAACGCTCAGCTACAAGCCTGTTTCGAAACGCTTCTCGGCTGGATATTGTACGATGGGTGTTGGGCAATTCGAAGAGACCTCGCGGATCGTTGCCGAGAACCCCCGCTCGGGGGCCTTCGCGCGCGAGCCGGCGTCACATGAACAATTGGCTCGCAGATGATTCTGTTGCTGTGCAATGGTTACCGACACCGGTCGTGAGCCGCCGTAGCTCGTGCCGTCGGATCACCATGCTCGCGCTCTTCGTTTCCGGATTAGCCCGCACGGCGTGAAAGAAAGGGCGACAAAGCCAACACCAGATTTCTCCACTGAGCGGCCGTCTGCTCGTCACTCTGGCGTGATCGTCGCAAGTCCAGCTTCGATGACTGCGATTTCTTGGCTTACTTGTGCGACGACTTGCCTTGGATCGATGCCGGTGACGCCCTTCAGTTGCCTCAGCAGCCCCTGCCGATGCGCAAGCAGGCTCTCCAGCGCGCCACGGTCATTCAGCCTGACATAGCCGTTGACGATCAACTCAACTGAATGCGACATTTATCTCTCAAATAAACGAATACCCTGAATTTACTAATATATCGGATCCCGCAGCACCACGCAGCACCGTATTGCGGAAACCTTGATTAGTAAGACTAACGAGCAAAGCTCCTTGTCGCCGCACATGAACCGCGCATTTTGGTGGCGGTCGCGGACGTGCCGTTGTCTCGCGTAACCGGCGCCTTCGCGGCAAGTGGCCGCCGCCTCCAGAAGCGGCGGCCCCGCTCAACGCGAGCGACCAATGCCAGAGCGGCTGCCAAACGAACGGAAGCGCGCCGATTTTTCGTCGTACCTTCTATTTTCCCGAAGGCGCTGGCATGCGTCTCAATGGAAGCACACTTCGTCTTGGCATGCCGGTTCTCACGCGAAAGCAATACGACAAGCTGCCGTGGACCCTAGCCGCAATCCTCGCCTCTCGAACATTTGCTGCTGGGATGCTTGGCCGGCGTGTGCAACGACTTAAGATGAGCACCCAGACGGACGCTCATTTGAATGCGTCGTTGAGGATAGCCGCAATCCTGGCGCCGGCGAGCGCAATTCGCTGGTTCGCGATCCTGTGGGCCCTCGACTGATAAGCCTGCGTGAGCTTGTACGGGCCATCACCGCCGCGGACCGGCGGCGCGTACACTGACTGCTTGGCGATCTCGAAGCTCTCCTGGATCCAATCGTTCTCATCCGTCGAACCGCTATCGACCGTACGAAGATCCGCCGCGGCGTCGATCGCATCCTGTGGTGGCGCGCTGGTCGGTCCCAACAGCCCATCCCAGAACGCGTGGAGCTCTCTGGCGCTTCCACACTTGGTGCACTTGATCTTTACGTCGTTCCCGCCAGCGTCGCCATCTTGCTCGGCGTGCGTAAAGCGGGAGGTCGCATGCAACGGTTGATGCAGGTCACCGACCAGATGCAGCAGCCAGGAAAGATCGTATGAGCGCACGTCGTCCGGTGCCGTCTTATCCGCAAGCGTGCTCTTGAAGATAGCAACCTGACTTTGCGCGTTGGGCGATTGCGGCTGCTGCAAGGGGGTACCATCCGTCGAAAAGGGCTCGTCAATGAAGTGCCAGTACTTGTGTCGGTTGTGATCTGCATAGCCGATGTTCTGCGAAGCTTCGGGCGTCTGGGGCGCAACATCGCCGTTTCTGTCGCCGTCGTTATGGTAGTCGCTGAGCGATTTGATCTGGTCCGGCCACGTCGCCGCCTTCACGAACGCGATTTGGTCACGCTGGCTCGCCGGCACGCCCTGGACCCAGCCATCATATTGAGGATTGAGTTTGAGCAGGCGCGTGGCTTCCTGCTTGGCGGCGGGCGTCAGCTGACTCCAGGCCAGCGCAGCTGCCTCCATGTGTCCGAAATTATTCCAGGCGTTGGTGGGCGCCCCCAAGAGCACTGCACAGCTCAAAGCGATCCAGAAACGTGTCTTCATGGAAATCCTCATTGAATAGGAAATGCAAAAGAACCCGCTGACGTTGCGGATACGGATTCATACACGTCGTTTATGTCGTCGAAAAGAAGGAAAAACGGTGCTTGCCACGTAAGAGCCGCTTTGGGGGGCAACGCGTGGTTCAAACCAAGTGCGGATCGCAATCCCGTGGACGTCTTGCCGGAGCGACGCCTGGTCGCCGTCCTCGTCATCACGCAAGCTCCCCATCAGCTCAATCCGCACACACCATCGCAAGTCCCGCGCGGTCCCCACCACTCCGAGGTTAAGCCGATGGAGATCTTTCAGACTTGGAGGGCGCGCCGGGACGCGCCACCGTATTGATCCATGACATTGTGGCGAGGCCGACCTTAAGCCAGCATGAAGGCTGCACTCAGCAAGGCCTCGAATCCAACAGGAACGAGAGCTTGCGTATCGGGCCTAAAAAAGTCCCGGGCTGTCAGGTAAGGGAAGGCGATGGCTGTCAGGTGACGACGACGATAGCAGTCGTACTCGCAATATCCTCCTCCCGTTGTCACGTCTCGCACATAACCTGGACCTAAGGACCGAGCACATCCGCTGCAGGTTCTGTTGCCGTGCGGGGTCCTGTGATTCACGAGGATGAACTTCATAGCGTGGCCCGTTAGAGTTTTTATCCAGCCTGGGACTTGTCAGCGATGCTGTATCGAAGTCGCGCCGATCTCGGGGCAACCGCACACCACATGGCATGTCCTGCCGATCTCGATGGAGCTAGGCCGCTCGCAGCCAGGAGAGCCATCTATGATCGCCCTCCCGCCGCAGCCTGAAACGGTCGACGCACTTCTTGGAACAAAGAGCCGTTCGCCAGCAGTAGTAGCGGATCAGACCGAACCTTCCACCGCAGATCGCACAGCACCTTGCTGTACCATGCCCCGAATTATGGGAGCTGTTTTGCATTCTTGCCTCCTGTCGGCGTTACGTGGATAGGCCTCGCGCCCGGCATTTCCTTCGGCGCAGCACTACACGCGCAAACCACGCGCGACTTCGATCCGCGCCAAGCTTCCAATGTGTACGGGACACCGCGCGCAAGCGCTTGGTTGCGCACCGATTGACGAAGTAATCGCTCCATTGGAGGACTTCGCCGATGTTGCTAACTATAAGCGTCGTTCGATCTTGATTAGTGCAATCAGTAGCGGACTTGAGCCTAAATCCTGCACTCCATCGGCAATTTTTGACGAAATTTAGCGAGATCGATCGATAACTTGCATCTGGACACACTGAAATGTAGTTTTAGCGCCGCCTTCGCACTCTCAAAGCGCAGCAATCCGACGCCCGGTGGTCTCGAACTGTTCAAATCAGCATGGACACCCGGACCGGCCGATGTGTTGCCTCTGTGGCTGGCTTAGCCTGAGGCCCTCAGCGTTCCTTGCGAAGGCGGACGACACGGCAGATCAAACTTGGTCTTATCTGCGTTTCGTTAAATCAAGGTACAGCAACTGCGCAGTTGCGGGCCAATCACCGCAAAACTACTACACGACACGAATCGGAAGGTGTGACGCGAGGGATATTCACACCCTTCATATCTTCTTGCAGCCGTTGGCCCGCGCCATCGGGCGAGAGAGAGAAAGCATGCCGCCCCCTTCGTCTCTTTCGTTATGTGCTTGATAACGTGAGGCTCGCACTCATGCTCAGCAGTGAGTCATCGTGTGCCGCGATCGCGCCTTACCGCCCAGAATCGTGGAGCCGCGATATCGTCGCTCGAGCCCGATCGCTCGTACTACGTGCTCTCGTCCGCCTTGAGGATTACGTTATCGATCAGCCGCGTCGAGCCGACGTAGGCCGCAGCGCACAGAGCGGCAGGATTAGCTAAGGGACTGGCGGCCGGCTCAAGCGTGTCGGCATCGACTAGCTCAAGGTATTGCAGCCGGTCGACCTCATCCAAATGCCGCCTGGCGATCATGATAAGCTTCTCGCATTCGCGCTCGCCTGCATGGAATTCGGCCTCCGCCGCGAATAGTCCGCGACTGATCGCAAGAGCCCGCCGGCGCTCGTCTTTATTGAGATAGCGATTGCGGCTACTCATTGCGAGCCTGTCCGGCTCGCGAACGGTTGGCACTGTGACGATCTCGACGGGGAGATTGAGATCAACTGCCATGCGACGGACGACCGAGCATTGCTGGAAATCCTTCTGCCCAAAAAATGCGATATCCGGCCGCACCATGTTGAACAGCTTGCAGACGACTGTCGCGACACCGCGAAAGTGCCCAGGCCTGAAAGATCCGCACAAGGGTTTTGATAGTTCGCCGGGATCGATGAAGGTCTCAAACCGCGCCGGATAGACCTCCCCAGCAACCGGAGCAAAAAGAATAGTCACGCCGGCATCACGGCACAGCCTCTCATCGCGCAGAAAAGCACGCGGATAGGTACCGAGGTCTTCGTTCGGCCCGAACTGAGTGGGGTTGACGAAGATGCTTACGACCGTGACATCGCATTGCGCACGACTCGCCTCGACCAATGCCAGGTGGCCGTCGTGCAGGTAACCCATTGTCGGGACGAAGCCGATCCGTTTGTCACGAGCTTTCGCGAGGGCGGTACGAAGCTCAGCGACCGTCGTAATTGTTTGCATGTTTGAGCTTTACATCAGGTTGGATTGCGAGGCGTCCAGTTTGAGATCGCCGCGCTCAAGCCGTCGGGAAGCCGATAGGATTCTTGTGGCGTCGGGAACGCGCCGTTGCGGACGTCTGCGGCCCAGTGTGACAGCGGCTCCTGCAACAGCCGAAAACCCTCGACATAGGTGCGAACGAATCTTGGCCGACGGCCTTCGATTAAGCCCAGCACATCATGAAACACAAGAACCTGGCCCGAACAACTGGGGCCCGCCCCGATTCCAATCGTCGGTATTGTCAAAATCTCGGTCGCTCGGGCAGCGAGCTCTGCCGGGATCCCCTCCAGAACGATAGCGAAACATCCAGCCTCCTGCAGACGGTAAGCGTCGTCAAGCAGACGTAAGGCATCATCGGCCTTCCGGCCCTGCACCTTGAAACCACCCATAACATTGACACTCTGCGGCGTCAGGCCGAGATGGCCCATGACCGGAATCTCACAATCAACCAAGGCGCGTACGATTTCGGCACGCTTGGTTCCACCCTCGAGCTTCACCGCGTCGGCCCCACGCTGCAGGAAGCCTCCGGCGCTGCGGATGGTCTCCTGGGGACTGAGGTGAAAGCTAAGAAAGGGCATGTCGGCTATAAGTAACGCATGAGGCTTTGTCCGCGCCACGGCCTCCAGATGATGATTCATCATCGCCATGCTGACCGGCAGCGTGTTGTCAAATCCGAGGCAGACGTTGCCAACGCTATCCCCGACAAGGATGATGTCGACGACGGGGTCAGCGATGCGTGCCGTCACCGCATCGTAAGCCGTGGTCATTACAGCACGCCGCCCCTCTTCCTTCCACCGCTGCAGCGCTGGAATGGTGACGCGCTCGACAGGCGCGTCCGAAATGTGGCTCATGTTAAGTCCGATCCGTCACTGACACGCCCCCCAGAGTCGTGTATTCCTATGGAAGACGTGAGAAAATTGTCAATGGCGAGCAGGAAAAAGGAAACTTACATCTCAAAAATCAAGTATCGACTCATAAAATCATCCAATGATTGCACCAACAACTAGAGCTACGTGGTCATTTGAACCCGAGAACGCGCAAGATGCGAACATGAGCTGACTCTTTGCAGTTCGCACGGCGCGCAATCACGGCGAGAGCGCAGCTCGCCGAAGACATATAGGGTTTCTCAAGATAGGCACTGCTGCTTGGATACGGGCGCCGAACGCAGGATAAATCACAGAGCGAGCGAATTGGAGCTACTGACCGCCCAAGTCGCAGGCGGATCAAATATCCTAAGTTCCTGCTGGGCTGCTAGCAATCGGCGCCGAAGGAAGGATCTTACGATTTGTCCTTTCCAGCATTGCGGCGACCACTCCGCTCCGCTGCCGGCCACGATCAGCATAAGCGGGGCGCTCACTCGTCGGGCTATTCGGAAGAGCGTGGCCGAATCGAGATGGCTCATTTCTGCAATCCCGTCCGGATGCGAATGCCAATCGCCGAGGTAGTCGAGGTCGCCGCCGCTGGCTTCGAAGGCGCGTTTGATCTCCGCCACCTGCCACTGGTGATCCGGCAGAAAGCAATAGCGTCCGTGAAGGGCGCGCGGGCCACCGCCGCGCAATTCAACGATGATGCGGTCCTCTCCCGAGCGCCAGCCAAGCAAGATCCCTCCATTCTCCAGTGGAGACAGATCTTGCGCGCCCTCGCACATCGACTGCATCACGCGCGAGGAAAGCCAGACGGTCACCACTTGGCTCCGCAGCATCTGGGGTGAGGGGGGCAGGGATATCCCTCCCAGCGGGGCAATGTCCTCGATCCGTCGCCGTTCTTCAACGTCAGCACGGCCACCGTCCAGCAGCCGGGGTCGTAGTTTCCCTTGGAAAGCACCCCGACCGCAGTACGCGCGATTTCCAGCGAGATCTCCTGCAGGTCGAAGCCGCCCCCCATGAAGGTCGGAGCACTGCAGCCGACCGGAATCACGACGCCGGCATCGTCGACGCGTGGCTCGGGTATGTGCTTGTCCTTCCAGTGCTCCCTGAGGCAGACGAAGCAGCCTTCCGCATCCGGCAGGAAGCGCGCGACAATGCCGCCCGCGACGCCATAAGTTGCGTAGCCGACTACGTAGGGCACACCGAAACGCTTGCAATGGTAGGACAGCGCCAACTGCACCTCTTCCGAAGCCGAAGCGTCAATCACCACGTCGGCAGTGCGCAGCAGTTCGAACAACGGCGTGAGCACGTTGCCGAAATCGCGCGGGAGCGTCAACGCATTGGTAAATGCCCCGCCGAGACGTCCGGGAAAGAAGCCCGCCCTCGTCCACGGATAGTTCTCTGCGATGAAGTTCGCGAGAGCCTGGGCTTTGCCTCTTCCCCAGACTGAACGACCCAATGGCCATCGCAGGCTATTGCCAGGTTGGACCGTGTCGAAATCAACGAAAGCAACTTCTCCGAGGCCCGCTCGAGCCAGTTCGAGCCCAGCGAAGCTTCCGATCGCGCCGCCTCCGACAACGACGGCCTTTTTGGTCCGAAGCGACTTCGCGACTGGGAGCCGGGAAAAAACGTCGTCCTTTCCCGCCCGCTCTCCGAGAACCAGCCTGGTCTCGGCTGGCCCGTTGGTTTCATTCCCTACCGCACGCCGGGTGACCAGGAAGAGCCACCCAGCGCCGTTTTTCTGCGAGCCGTACTTGGTCTCCTCGGGAAACACGATGCCGGTGATTGATAAGGGACCATGCGCCGTTTCGTTGACCTTCCGCACACTCTCCTGTTCCAGCACCGCCTGACGCGCGAGCTCCGCCTCGGCAAACCGAAGCAGTTCGTCGGCGTCGGTTGAAATGGGGGGAGTGAACTTGACGAAGCGACCGGTTATCACCTTAGTTTGCTCCGGCTCCACCGGAAATCCGAACCATTTTCCGAGCGACGCGCCGCTGCTTGCCTTCAGTTGCCGCAGGACTCCCTCGATCGCAACGCCGTTGTTCCGACTAGACCGAGAGGAACAGACCACCTCCATTAAGCCGTGCCGCACCGGCGGCAACTCCACCTGACCATCGAAGAGGATGACCGAATCCTCTTCCGCCGCTGGCGCAAAATACGGCATCAACGGCTCGGCGGTCTGCTCCTCAAGCTCGGCTGCATCGTCCCAGCGGGCCCTCCCTTCTCGCCGCGAGGGTGCGCAGGAGATGGTCTAATCGCTCCTGGACGAAATCGGCGACGAGTTGGTTGGAGTCCCACTGGCCCGCCTCCTGTGTGAGCAAACACAGCTCACGACTGAGGGGGTTTTGATGGCGCTCGAAGCTCTCGTTTGGCGCTGCCACCGCGGGTCGGAAGAAGGGGTGCATCGGGGAATATCCGATGCGCAACAGCATGGAAGCGGGCTGCCCGTCCACCGGCCAGTCCGCCTCCAGAATCAGAACCCCGTTTTTCTTATGAATGGTTCGAGATTCAATCCCCAGACGCGCGAACGCCGCCAGCTCGGCCTCGAGGAGCTCCGGCCAGATCATCCACCAATCGTGGCCGGGACCGAGCTGGTTTTGCTTAGCCAAACTTAGCCCACGGGACGATGTCTAGGTGGCGAACTGGGGCGCGGCGGCCCCTTGCCCGGTGTCTCGCTCGGAGGGCCGGGAGGCACGTCGGGGTGCGCCGGATGTGGCGGGTGTTCAGGGCGTTGATTGGGCGGTTTGGCCATACTTAATCCTTCTCTGTTTACTTCACGCCGGGCGCCGTGGCGCCGAGCAGAGACCTATATTGCCGCGGTTAGGGGGCTTGCTTCCAAGAAACGTGCTCCGTCGCTGCACTCGAGGAGCAAGATCAGCGTGACGACGTCTATTGGAATCGTCGTTGCGCGATACAGTTCGCTTGAGACATCGCGAATTCCATGTCGCTCCAGTGGCCGCGCCTTGATCATTGGAAAGCTGTAGCTCTGGCGCGCTATCACATTCCCCCAACACCAAGGCAACGCACGGGACTCGTCCGACCTTCCGCAAGGCCGCAAACGCAAAACTTGGTCCCAAGCCTTCCTTGTTGACTGTGCCACTTGTATCGGCACCGGGCGCTCCCATGGTCCACAGTTCTACAGAAGGATTGATCACGACCTAACCCCGGCGAGAAAGCCATCGACTTCGAGTTTGAGACGATGGCTGCTTTGGGCCAGCGCATTCGCAGATGTCAGTACCTGCGAGGAAAACGCGCCTGTGCTCGAGGCGCTCTGTGCAACCTGCCGGATGTTGCTGGAGACCTGCCTCGACATTTCTGCCGCACGTTGGATATTCTGTGCAATATCTTTGGTTGCAGTACCCTGCTCTTCGCTTGTAGCAGCTATCGTCGATGCGATTTGCGAGATCCTGCCGATACTGTTGCCGATCTCCGTGATGGCATTGACCGACTCCTCCGTGGCCGCCTGGATATCTGAGATTTGCTCTGCAATCTCCGAGGTCGCCTTGGCTGTTTGTGTCGCCAGTAACTTTACCTCGTGCGCCACAACGGCAAAGCCGCGGCCGGCCGTGCCCGCGCGTGCAGCCTCGATCGTTGCGTTAAAAGCCAAAAGGTTCGTTTGCCTGGCGATTGCGGCAATGAGCTCAACCACGCCACCGATCTTTAGCGCTGCAGCCGACAGGTGCTTTATTCGACTGTCGGTTTCTTGGGCTTGACGTACGGCGACCCTAGCGATTTCTGCAGATTGCTCGACTTGGCGTCCAACCTCCGTAGCAGACTCCATCATCTCCGCCGTACGTGCAGCGACAATCCGAACATTGCCTGAAGCTTCTTCCGAGACAAAGGCGACTTTGTCAGAGATTTCGTGTGTATTGTACGCGGTGTCCGTCAGGCTGCGAGCGGACGCCTCCAGCTCGGTCGAGGCGGATGACAGAGTGTCGATGACGCCGCTTACCGCATTTTCAAACGTTCTCGCAAGCTTCTCAAGCTCCGCCTTACGTCGCATTCCCGCCAAGCGATCCCGTTCCAGATTCGCTGCAAGCTCGGCCTGCGCCTTCTCTCTCAATTTGAGCTTGAACGATTCCATGGCTTGTGCCATCTCACCGATCTCGTCCGAACGACCAATTCCGGGTAGGGTCACCTCGAAATGCCCGGCCGCCAGCTGCCGCATCGCTTTGGTCATGCGAGTAATCAGCCGAGCCATGCTCTGCCCGACAAAGATGGCAACGAAACTGATTGCGAGCGTGGCAACTCCAATTCCCCATCCCAGCATCTGGCGGATCCGAGAGGCACGCTGTTCCGTTGCGGCAGACCTAGCATCAGCTGCCGCGATCGCTTTCAACAAGAGAGGACGATTGCGACCGTAGATCTGCCCGAGATCATCAACCTGGTCATCCAACGCCTGTTGAGCAACCATGAAGGCCACAAAGCTAGCTCGGTAGGAATCAATGAGCGCCTTCAGTTCGGTCTTGGCGTCCGGCGCCAAGTCGGAAGACGCCAGCGCGGCTCCGAACTCGGCGACTCGCCTGTCTAGTTCGTCGCCGTACTTTTCCTCGCGCCGCAGCATGAAATCCTTTTCGTGCCGCCGCATCATCAGCATCAACACGGTTAGCTGCGGTTGATTGAACTGCGTAAGGCGGGATTCGGCCTGATGCACGGCATCGCGCAGCTTGCCCTGGAGGCCATCATTCTCGGCGAACCCAAGCACGCGCTGTGCCGAAACAATGTTGTTGAAACGAGTTGCATAGAGGCCGATTCCGGCGCGCAGGAACGACACGTCTCTCAGGGGATCGCCCTCCGGCAAGGAGGCAACATACTCCTCGATTTGATTGAGGTCGGCCAGCTCCTTCCTGATGCCTTGGGCGTGCCGCTCGATCAACGCTTCATCATGCTTACGCAGAAACTCGAGTGCTAGCTGCTGCGATTCAAGAAACGCTTCTGAAAGCGCCGCTAGGTGAGCACGAAGATGGATGCTCTGATCTGCCGCGAGCTGCACTTGCGCAACATAATTGAGCCCAACGATGCAAGCCGCCCCTGTGACAAGCACGCCCACTATTCCAAGCATGGCAATCTTGGTTCGTAGGCTTGGCCGAGTTCGACGAAGAATTGGCAATACGAAGCGTTTCGCAGCCGTTGATACAGACATCAAATTGCCAATCAATCCGTGAACATTTCCGGTGCGCTTCTGATCAACACGGTCGAAACAGGAGCTCGGCGAGATGCTGACCATTCACAACCTCTAGGTTGGGCTTGTTACGCAACGTTGACGAAGAGACAGGGATCGATGACGTCCCGTGACGAAAGCGGCCGGGCTGTTTGCCTTGGACTTTTGTTTCGTGTCCTTAGATTCCGCGTCGCCAATTGGCCGATCGTCCAACGACGAGGTCGACATATCACGTCGTCTTGCTGCCGACTCGCACCGAAGTGGTGGCTCGCGCATAAATCGAGCAATCTTTGGCATAACTTCGCCGGATTCACGCCCGCCACTCAAAAATCGTCAGCTGCAAGCCAACCACCTTTCATCGACTTAGAGAGAC
Source organism: Bradyrhizobium sp. UFLA05-89 (assembly GCF_059803475.1). Lineage (NCBI taxonomy): Bacteria > Pseudomonadati > Pseudomonadota > Alphaproteobacteria > Hyphomicrobiales > Nitrobacteraceae > Bradyrhizobium > Bradyrhizobium sp. UFLA05-89. The sequence goes on from NZ_JBANBA010000052.1 coordinate 26,236, forward strand.
TGCCCTGCGGCGCAACTGTAGACCGCAAGGGTTATTCAGGGCACTGAGCTAGGTCCAGCGAAGGCATTCCGGGTCTACGACTACGAGTTCCGCAAACGATTGCCGGAGATGCTCGCGGGCAAGGACGCCCGCTCATACGCGAGGCAGATTTCCCGACCTCATCAACACCAGCACAGGCAAGTTCAAGAACGAGTTCACACGAAGGAAGGGGCAGTCGCCAAGAAGCAGGTGCACAGGTTCGCCTCGAAACTGGCGGTGATGGCTGAGGATGCCTCGTCGATGGAGGCCAAGCTGGAAAGGGCTCCGGCATAGTGTTTGCCGCATCGAGTAGTCGACCCAGTCTCCTCCTCTCTTATGAGGATTTTCTGGAAGCGAACCAAATTCTCGGGTCTTGAAAGAGTGGGAATTTCACCGTTCAATTTCTTCCTGTCGACATTCCAAAACCCCGCGCTAGAGCCGGCGCCTAGGGTGAAAACCGTCTTCTTGCCGACGATTCTTTAACCCGGTTGTGTTGGACTCCACCGGACGGGCGCGCAAAGGCAAGCTCCCTCGTGAGCCGCAGCGTGGGGTAGGGACGAACGGCGTTGATAGTCCGTTTAAGCCGGTCGACCTCACGAATCACGATCATTGCAAATTCCTTTCGCCACCGGCGGACTATGAGCCCTTCCGGTTAGCTACATCAGTCAAGAAATAGAGCGACCATAGCACTGTGACGGAAAGAAACGATAGTGACAGCGACAACACGAGCGAGCCCACCGCTCGAGCCGCCAGGCGGACATGCGGCAGTGCTAACGTCCATGCCACAACGCCATCCTTCAGCAACCCAGCGGCCACAACTCCGATCAGAACGATGAGACCGAGAAAGCTGAGATAGCCGAGCAAGAAGCAAAGGAATTGCCGCATCGTCAGCGCATCGTTGTCGAGCCAGAGCTCGGCGCCGATCGGCCGGCGATCGAGGTTCGGGCCGGGAGCCCCCATCGAAACGGCAGCCAACGCGCCGATCATGAACGGCACGGCCATGATGAGCAGGTCGCGCGCAAAGCGCAGCAAACCAGCATCACCAAATAGCGCCGGCCTCGGATCAATAGCCATGTAGATGCCCCAGGCCACGACGCCGATGACGGCCGGGATGGTGACATCGTACTTGCGTTTCTCAGGATGGCGGATCTGAAGGTAGCGTAGCGGAGCGAGCAGCCGAAGGCTCGACTGCTTTCCGCCATGCTGCACCTGCAGAAGCTTTATTTGCCGCGTTCCCATAGCTGGTCCTTGTCAAGCAAGGTGGCCATTTGCTCTTCGATTTCACCGTCAATCTTAGCATACCAGTCGCGGAGCCCCTGCTTCAATGACATGAGCTCCCTCGGGCACATCACAAGGTCGGCAGCGCCAGCCAAGGTCTTGTGCACGTTTCCGGAAAGCACACCACCGCTAGCGAGGTGCCGGTATGTCAGTCTAGTCTGATATCCCTGTTCCTCATAGTACGATCGTATCCGCGTCAACCACGCCATACGCTCCTTCTTCTCTTCTGGACCCTGTTTTGCGTTGACACGCAGCTCGACGTCGGCAATCAACTCCTGCTGCTTGACGTGGTCCTTACCTGCGATCGACTGTTTCGTCGACCGCTTCGAGAACGTCATCTGCGCCAGCTCCGTGCCGCCGGAGCTGGCGAAGGACAGCGAGCGCCCGACGTCTGCATGCAGTTCGAGCCTGGGCGTGTATCGATAGGTCTTGATATGCATGCGCCCCTTCTTGTCGGGCGTGTGAACCTCGTAAGTCTGCTCGTTCGCCCGAGCCCACCGTCGAAGTTGCTTGCAAATGAAGGTCTCGATCATACTCCGGTTGATATGATGCACGGACTCGATGGCACATCGATAGAGGCCATCGTCGTGCTGCCCAATCGGCAGGCGGACGAGCACGTGGCAGGATATGCCGCCTCGCTCGTTCCTCCCGCCGGTGATGTCGCGCCCCTTGAGACTGCTGGTATCGACGACCGAGAAGCTGGTCTTGCTATGATCGACGAACTCAATGAGCATCGTGACATAACGGTGCCCCCCGCGATTAACGATCGTCATCTGGCGAAGCCAGATGAAGTTATGCCCGGCGCCTCGCTTGATCCGATCGTCGTCGCTCTCCTCGGCAGCGTCACGGCCGGTTTCCTCGAGACCGAAGAACTCGATCGCGGCGCCGTTCTCCTGGCGCTCCATCATGATCTTGAACATCTCGTGGCCTTCGACGAGGGGCGGTTTGAACGCTCCCGGCGCCCGCGAGACCGAGATGCTCGCCAGCCGATTCAAAATCACAAAACGCTGAAATTCCTCACTCAACAGCCCCTCCCGCCCAAACATTCTGTTAGCCAAATCGGACGTCCCTTTTTAATCTCAAACCTCGGACTCCGGTACGGGCAAGCGCAATACTCGCCCTATCATTGGAATGAAATTAAGAAGTTGGCGCTCCTAACTGCCTATGCAGGCAAAGCGTGCCTTCGAGACAGCGCATCGGCGGCCTCCCAGATGCCAGCATAGATTTCATCGAGGTCTGCCGCTGTCGCACAATACGGCGGCATCACGTAGATCGTATTGCCGAGCGGCCGCAGCAGTAGATTTCTCTTCTTGAAGAAGGCGTGAAGTTTTGGGCCCATGTCCGCCAGATAGCCCGGATCGCTCGTCTTTAGATCCAGTGCTGTAATCGTGCCGGTTCGACGAACTTTTTCAAAGCGCGCATCGGCCCGGAATGGCTCAATTGCCTGTTCTTGCATCGCGGCAACCGCCGCCATCCGTTGGCGAGTCTGGGGATCTTTCCAGAGATCCAGATTAGCTTTTGCTGCCGCGCAGGCTACGGGGTTTGCAGTATATGAACTCGAATGAAAGAACGTGCGCGTCCGGTCTTTCGAATAATGCGCATCGAAAATATCCGCGCGACACAGTGTTACCGCGAGGGGAAGCGCTCCACCTGTAATCCCCTTGGAATAGCAGACGATATCGGGGGTGACATTGGCCTGCTCGCACGCGAAGAGTGTTCCAGTGCGGCCCCAGCCCGTCATGACCTCGTCCGCAATGAACAGGACATCCGAGGCCTCGCAGATACGCTTCATCTCTCTGAGCACCAAAGGCGGATACATCAGCATTCCGCTAGCGCCCAATATCAGAGGCTCTACAATAAAGGCCGCTGGAATTTCGTTTCGACATGCCGACTCAAGGGCGTCGAGCGTGTCCTGCTCATGACCTGTTGCGGGAAACGGGACCGAGGTGACGTCGAACAGCAAGGGCCCGTACGCCGCGTTGAACACGCCCCTAGCCCCGACCGACATCGCGCCAACCGTATCGCCGTGATACGAATGTTGCATCACGATGATGCGTATTCGCTGCTGGCCGACATTATGCCAATAGCCGAGCGCCATTTTTAGCGCGACTTCCACGCTTGTAGAGCCGCTGTCGGAGAAGAAGACATGCTCGAGCCCGCGAGGCGCGAGTTTTAGAAGCTCGGCCGCAACTTCCTCGGCCGGATCGTGGGTATGGCCGGCAAAGATGATCTGGTTGAGCTTGCCTGCCTGTTCCTGAATCGCGCGCACAATATATGGATGACAATGACCATGCGTCACCACCCACCAGGATGAGATTGCATCGATGATGCGGCGACCATCCGCGGTGTGAAGATAGGCGCCCTCGCCCCGAACAATCCTCGTCATCTCGTCTTGAAGAGCGTGTTGCGTGAAGGGATGCCAGATCGGCGACTTATTCTTTGGCATACAATTTGAAGCTATCTGCACGAAATGAGACCTTGAATGCTGCCTCCAGCGTGTCCGCCGTGAGGGGAGAGAGCCATGGCAATCGCCCTAGCCAACGCACCCGTCCCATCTCGCGAATGATGGTCTGAGTTTCGGCGTTTCTTTCGCCAATGAAGGCCATCCCGAGAACGGGGATGTCGCGCTTTCGGAGGGCCTCTATCGACAGCAGCGAATGATTGATGGTCCCCAGTTCTGTGGTCGCGCAAAGCACGACCGGAAGCCGCCATCGCTCGAACACATCAATGTAGAGTGTGTCGCCGCTTAGCGGCACCATCAGCCCGCCCGCGCCCTCGATAACCAATGGCTGCCCCCCGGTATCAGGCACTTCGAGCGAATCTGGCTCGATGCGAACTCCGTCAAGCTCGGCAGAATAGTGGGGCGAGGCGGGCGTTCGAAGGCGGTAACGCTCTGGCAGGACGCGATCGGCGGGCAAGCCGCCCAGCCGCGCCACAGCCTCGGCATCGGTCTCTTCTCCAAGGCCCGCCTGAATCGGCTTCCAATAAATCCCGCCAAGGAGTTTCGCAAGCCCTGCGGCAAACACCGTCTTTCCGATTCCGGTATCTGTGCCCGTTACCACGATCCTTGGATTCATCGAAGTTCACCTCTCGTCTCCTCGATCAAGGTATCGAGCATTGCACGCACGTCGTCCTCGCTGACGTTGAGTGTTAGTGAAATTCGCAAACGGGCCGTGCCCACTGGCACGGTTGGCGGCCTGATTCCGCGGATATCGAAGCCGCGAGCCTGCAGTGCAGAAGCGAGCCGCATCGCACGGGCGTTGTCACCCACGATGTATGGCACGATTTGCGAACCGGACGGACTTTTCCAACCGCACTCGCTCATCTGCCGGTGCGTGAACGCGACCAGCTCGGTGAGACGCCGCTGATGCACAGGTTCCTGCTGCAGGATCAGAATCGCCTCCTGCACGGCGACCGCCATCAACGGCGAAGGTGCGGTGGCAAAGATAAACGGACGGCAACGATTGACCAGGAAGTCTCGCAGCACGCCAGACGCAGTGACGAGCGCGCCCGCAGCGCCTAGCGCCTTGCCGCAGGTATGAACGACCAGGAGATTTTCTCGTCCCTCAAAAGGCGCGGTAAGCCCCCGTCCCTGCTCGCCGTAGACACCGGTGGCATGGGCCTCATCGACCATCAGGAACGCATCATACCGGTCGGCGAGCGCAACCAGCTCCTTGAGAGGCGCAAAATCACCGTCCATGCTGTAGAGACTTTCGACCACGACCCAAATGCGGCCCACCCCGCCATTTGCCCGCCAGTCACGAATCGTGCGGTCGACCGCCTCCGGGTCATTATGCGCGCTTATACGAAAATTAGCGCGGCTTGCCCGCGCCCCTTCATGAATGCTCGCATGCACGAGAGAATCGAGAACGAGCAGATCGCCTTTCTGCGGCACCGTCGTCAGCACCGCAAAATTTGCGACATAACCGCCGCCAAAGAAGAGCGCTGTCTCGGCCCCAAAGAACCTAGCAGCTTCAGCTTCCAGAGTTTCGTGCTCCTCGCAATTGCCGCGCAGAAGGCGCGAGCCGCCGGCGCCGATCGGTGTGCCGGCCTCGATCGCGGCCAAAACAGCCGCCTTCATGCGCGGCGCGCTCGCGAGCGCCAAATAGTCGTTCGACGTGAAATCGATTCCTTCACGCGGATTGAGACGGCGCAACCGGTGGTCTTCTTTCAGAACATGCAATGCCGCGGCATATCCGGCAACTTTTCCCCCGTGGATTGAATTCATTCTCATTTCTCGGGTGACGAAATCACGCAAAATTACAATGGGTGCGAAGAAAAACGGCCTTAGGTCCGTTTTTCGGCCACTAAACCGGCGTGATCCGATTTTCGCGATCAACCAACACGATGCGAGGTTTGAACGTTTTGGCTTCCACCTCACCAAATGAGGCGTATGCAATGACGCTAATTTTGTCTCCGGGTAACGCCAGTCGCGCGGCCGCACCGTTCAAGTCAATGGCACCCGAGCCGGGAGGCGCTTCGGTCACGAAAGTGGCAAAACGCGCGCCGGTTTCGACGTTGTGAATTTCGACGCGTTCGTTGACCAGGAACCCTGCTGCATCCAGCAGCGTACGATCAATCGAGATTGAGCCTTCATAGTGCAGATCGGCTTCAGTCACCGATGCGCAGTGGATCTTGCCTTTCATCAAGGTAATTTGCATTTCTCAACCTATGCCTAAAGGAGTTTCGTGAAGACCGCTCGCCGTCCCGTTGGTTCAGGCAAGCCCGGACGTGATGCCGAGCCTGGTCAGCAAATTTGCGTCGCGCTCGGTCTTCGGATTTTTGGTCGTCAACAGCACGTCCCCGATGAAAATTGAGTTTGCGCCGGCTAAAAAGCACAACGCCTGCAATTCGTCGGTCATGTCATGCCGCCCGGCCGACAACCGCACCACGCTCGTTGGCATCATGATCCGGGCGGTGGCGACCAGGCGCACCAGCGCGATCGGATCGGGGCGCTCGGCGGTATCGTTGACCGGAACCCCTTTGACCTCGTTCCAAAGATTGATCGGCACGCTTTCCGGTGGCTTTCGCAGATTAGCCAGCAGGACGAGCATGTCGAGGCGATCCTCAACGCGCTCGCCCATGCCGATAATGCCGCCGCAGCAGACCTTGATCCCCGTTTCGCGCACGTGTTCAAGCGTGTCAATTCGATCCTGCAACGCGCGCGTGGTGATGATCTTGTCGTAGAATTCAGGCGATGTATCGATGTTGTGATTGTAGAAGTCGAGCCCGGCCTCGGAAAGCTGTGCTGCCTGCCCCAGTGTCAGCATGCCCAGCGTGACGCAAGTTTCCATGCCGAGGTCCTTGACCGCGCTGACCATCTCGCAGACCCGATCCAGATCGCGGTCTTTCGGACTGCGCCAGGCCGCGGCCATGCAGAAGCGGGTCGCACCTGCCTCCTTGGCACGCTGCGCGGTGGCGACCACATCAGCGCGATCCATCAGGCGGGTCGCTTTCACTCCGGTTTCGTAATGTGCGCTTTGCGCGCAATAGCCGCAATCTTCCGGGCAGCCACCCGTCTTGATGCTGAGGAGGCTTGCTGTTTCAACGTGGTTTGGATCAAAATTGCCGCGGTGAACGCTTTGCGCTCGAAACATCAGCTCAGCGAACGGCAGACCGTAGAGCGCTTCGGCCTCGGTACGTTTCCATTGTCCGCCGACTTCTTCGAGCTCGCAGCTTCCGTTCCGATCAACCCCAACAGCAACATCCATAGGTCTCAAGTCCGCAATCATAGATAATCGCGTGAATTATCTCTCGTCATCGACATTGGATCGATGCTAATCGATGCGGTATCGGGGCGCACCCATTTTTCCGATAGATAATCTATGATGAGTGAGAACAGGACGACTGCTGGACGCATCGCGGAGTCGATCGGTGAGCGCATTATTAACGGCGCGCTGCAGCCAGACGCAAAACTCCGGCAGGATCATGTGGCGCGGGAATTCAATTCAAGTCACGTTCCGGTGCGCGAGGCTTTTCGGCAACTCGAGGCGCAGCATCTTGTCGTGAGTGCACCGCGCCGCGGCGTGCGGGTTGCCCCGCTTGATGCGAATTCGGTGAAGGAGATCGCCGAGATGCGCGCCGCGCTCGAAGTGGTCGCGCTGCGCAATGCAGCTCCAAAGCTCTCGTCAGTCCACCTGGCACGAATTGAACTCGCGCTGATTGAAGGAGACAGCGCTCAGACGATTGAGGATTTTGAGATGGCCAACCGGGCCTTTCATTATGCCCTGGTTGCGCCCTGCGCGATGCCCCGCCTGCTCGCCAGCCTCGATGAACTACAGCTTGCAAATTCACGGCTGGTATTCGCGATGGCACGGACGGCCGGCTGGCGTCCACGGTCCAACCAGGATCACCGCCTGATTCTGCAGGCCCTGCGAGCGCGCAACCTCGACCTAGCCTGTAATCTGCTCACACGTCACATTCAGAGCATTGAGCGCCTGGCGCTTTCCACCTCTTGATCAGGAAAACGTCTTTATGGGCTCAGTTCAGACTGCGAGGCGCAACACTGTCAAAAACTCGATCATCAATCGGCGATGCAGCAGCGAAGCGTTGCAGAGATCTCGATCCCAAGTTAGTTATGCGCCCTATCTCTGATAGCTCTCCTTAAGGCCATCCATGATTCGCCACATTGTCTTGTTCAGCGCAAAAGATCAGGCCAACATCGATCGTATCGTCGAAGGCCTGTCGGTTCTCACGAAAATCCCGCATGCAAGCCGGCTCGAGGTCGCTCGCAACCGTAAGAGCGACCAGTTCGGCAACGACATTGACGTCGTTGTCTATGGTGAGTTCGAGAACGAGGCGAAACTCGAGGCCTACAAGGCGCACGATCTTTACCAGGAATCAATCAGGCGGGTACGGCCACTGCGCGAGTTGCGTTTCGCGGCAGACTATTGTGTGTCGGCGGATGTGCGGCTCCTCACTCGCCGTGCGGTATCGGCCGGCTGAGGCTAAGCTGACCGTCGGTCTCACGCTCTTGCAAGTTCCGATCGAACGTTGCGCGCGTTTGGCGGCCTATAATCGGAAGCGCGCGGACGCCAACTCGCAAGTCAAGCGATAGCCCGATGTACGTCCGCGAACTGCAATGGATTTGCCCTGTCACGGCAATGCGGCGCCTCGCCCGCCGCCCCCATCTTACATTTCTCGATAGCGCGGCAAGCCACGAACTCCTTGGGCGCAATTCATACCTGACTTGCAACCCGTTCGGCACCTATATCATCGCGGACGGGCAGGCGAGCTGGAACGGCCATCGCATTGACAGTGACCCCTGGGACGTCCTTCGCACCCTGCTCGCCAAGTATCCGCAAGAGCATCGTCCTGATCTGCCGCCATTTCAGGGAGGAGCGGCAGGGTTCTTATGTTACGATCTGAACAGGACACTGGAGCGATTGCCCGCGCCGGCAAGTTCCGGACACCGCTTGCCTCAATCCATTCTGCATTTCTATGATGTGGTCGTCAGCTACGATCACTATCGCAACAGATGCTGGCTTGTGTCGACGGGATGGCCGGAGCAGGATCCCGCACGCCGAGCCGCGCGTGCCCGCCATCGAGCCGATGAGTTTGCAGCTCTCCTTGCCGGCCCAGACTTGCCGCGGGATGATGCCCATGGCGCGGTCGGACCATGGCACTCGAACTTCAGCCGCGCGTCCTACATGGCGGCGGTCCAGCGCGTCATCGACCTGATTCTGGCTGGCGATATCTTTCAGGCGAACACTGCGCAGCGTTTTAGCGCCAGGCTCCCAACCTCATTTGATCCTGTTGCCTTCTACTGCCAACTGCGATCATTGAACCCAGCACCGTTTGCAGCGCTCCTGCGTTACGGCAATCTCACCATTGCATCAAGCTCGCCGGAGCGATTCCTGAAGCTCGACGGACGAAGGGTCGAAACGCGCCCCATCAAAGGCACGATCGCCCGTTCAACGGATTTTGGGGAAGATCAGCGTCGCGCACAACTCCTGGCCGCGTCCGATAAAGACCGTGCCGAGAACATCATGATCGTCGATCTCCTACGAAGCGATCTGTCACGTGTTTGCACGCCGCATTCAGTCGACGTTCCAGAGCTGTGCACCCTCGAAACCTATGCCTCGGTGCACCACCTCGTGTCGGTCGTCACGGGAGAGCTTGCGGGGGACCAGGACGCGGTCGGCCTTGTTCGCGCCTGTTTTCCCGGCGGCTCCATTACCGGGGCGCCGAAGGTGCGAGCGATGGAAATCATTGCGGAACTCGAGCAAGTCGCGCGAGCGGTCTATTGCGGGGCGATCGGCTTCATCGGCTTCAACGGGCACATGGATACGAATATTGCGATCCGCACCGTCACGATCGACGACGGCCTGGCTGTCTTTCACGCAGGGGGCGGGATAACGGCAATGTCGGATCCGACTGCCGAATATGAGGAGACGCTCGCGAAGGCGCAGCGGATTTTTGACGCGTTTCGCGCCAATTCTACCGGTGAACTTTGATTATCATCATCGACAACTACGACTCCTTCGTCTTCAACATTGCCCGCTATTTCCGCCGGCTTGGTGAATCAACCGAAGTGGTCCGAAATGATGCGATCAGCCTCAATGATATTGTTCGTCTCAAGCCGCACGCCGTGGTCATTTCCCCCGGTCCCTGCACCCCAACAGAGGCGCGAATATCGACCTCAGTCGTTCGCGAGCTTTCAGGTCGCGTCCCGATTTTCGGCATCTGTCTTGGACACCAGTGCATCGGGAGCGTTTTCGGCGGACGCGTCGCACGCGCACGTCGGCCCATGCACGGTCGCTCCTCACACGTTGCGCATGACGGCCGCGGGCTATTCGAAGGACTTCCTTCCCCTCTTTGCGTTGGGCGCTACCATTCCCTCGTTGTTGAGATTGATCAATCACACGCGTCGTGTCTTATGGTCACGGCGCGCTCGGACGAGGGCGAGATCATGGCGCTTGCACATCGCGATCAACCTACCTATGGCGTGCAATTCCACCCTGAATCGATACTGACCCAACAAGGAGAGGCTCTGCTTATGAACTTTTTGCGACTGGCAAAGAGTTTCAAAACGTAAGGATGGGCATTTATGTCGCACGCCTCTCCCCCCAATGAGGCGTCGGCGGCATCCGTAACACTTTAAGTCCGATCGCATTTCACTGCCCTCTGGCTGCACCAGCAACTATTGGCCGCGCTTTCGGCAGGTGCGAAGGGCGCCTACGTCGCCCGGGCACGGCCGGTCATCACAGATCCGCGACTGCCGACCAGCGATTGACGGCAATCCCCACCATTTCTTCGTCATCCATGAGACTGCTCGGCAGGAGAGGCGAATCTCTCGCGCGGCGAGAAGGCGCAGCTTACCTAAATCCCGGTCGGGTCGGGCTATAAAACATCTTGTATCTCACGCGGTGTCAGATTGTAGGCTTCCGAACGCAGCAACCGACCACCTTCGACCTTACTACAGTCGTGAGAGAGCACTTCGTGGATACGCTGGATGTCATTGGCGTCGGGATCGGTCCCTTCAATCTCAGCCTGGCAGCCCTGATCGACCCTACCCCGCTCCGCGCACTATTCCTGGAGAAGCGCGGGGCATTCTGCTGGCATCCAGGCCTGGCGCTGCCGCACAGCCGGTTACAAGTGTCGCCATTCAAGGATTGCGTGACGCTGGTCGATCCCACCAGTCCCTATTCTTTCCTGAACTACCTGGCACGACACGGACGGCTCTACGGCTTCATCAACAAACGCAATGCTTCGACCTCGCGGCGGGAGTTCACTGACTATTACCAGTGGGTCGCACGACAACTTGGCACGCTTCGCTACAACGAAGAGGTCGTCGACGTCGCGCCCTTCAGGGACGGTTATCGCGTCAATACGAGCACAACGACCTACCTGGCGCGGGCCGTCGTGATAGCGGTTGGCGTTGAGCCAACGATCCCCCCGTGCGCCAGACCCTTCATTTGCAACACCGTTTATCACGCCGCTGACTATCTCGACCAGGACTCACCTGGCGCAGACGAGCATGTGCTTGTGGTGGGAGGTGGTCAGAGCGGCGCGGAGATTGTCGAGCACCTCCTCAATCGTCCCAGCGCTCCCCGGATTACCTGGGTCACATCGCGCTCAAACCTGTTTGCCATGGACGATACCAGTTTTGTGAACGAGGCCTATGGGCCGGGCTACAGCCGGCGCTTTCATGCCCTGCCACTCCAGCACCGCCGTACAATCATCGAGCGTGAAAAGCTGACAAGTGATGGCATTTCTGCCGAATTGTGCAATCGCCTCTACGACATTTTGTACGAAAGGAACGTGCAAGGTACGCCGTCTGACAGCTTCCTTCTCTTGTCCAGCGTCGTTGTCAAAGACATCGCGCCCCTTAACAAGCGCTGGGGGGTCAATCTGACCGATCTTGCCACGCAGCAGCATCACAGCATCCTCGTTGATCGCATCGTACTTGCGACGGGTTTTCAGCCGCGCACCCCACCCTTTCTACAATCGCTCCTGGGCGCCGCGCACATGGAGGATGACCTACCTGTGCTCGGCTCGGACTACGCGGTTAGCTTCAATCAGCATATGCCAGGACCGGTCTATCTCCAAAATCAGAGCCGTCTGCAGCACGGATTGCAGAGCGCAAACTTATCACTCGTGGCGTACCGCAACAGTCTCATCATCAACAGCCTCCTCGGACGTCCCTTTTATCTGGATCAACCAGGCCAGCGGATCCTCGATGGTTACGAGTCCCCAGAGGATGCGGAGCTGAGCACCGTGCGGATGCAACGAGACTTGCAGAACATATGAGCGCAATCACATGAGTGCGGCCCGATCCTCCATCTTGCGAATTGTCGATGTGCCTCCTTCAGCTGCGGACCGGCTATCTTGCAAACTGCCCTACCGCGCCTTTGGACCATTTTTGGTCGCATCCAGCATCATTGCGGCAGCTTACGGCACGAGCTTCACTTTGCCGGAATATATGGAAGCGCTCGGAATAGAGGGCGACGCCGCCGGTACCGTTATCTCCAGTGGCATGGTTGCAACGATCGTGTGCTGTTGCTTTGCAGGCCGAGTTGCCCAGCGCATTGGCATCATGCCGACGATAGCTGCCGCATCGTTGGTGATGGCGCTGGCCATGGCGGCCTTCGCTGCTGCAGCGTACCACACGCGAATGGCCTATGCGGGCGGCATGCTCGTCGGTGCCGGATGGTCGGTGTTGTTCATCCTCTCGCCGCTGCAGATCATCCGTCATTTGCGTCCCGCAGCTCGCATAGAACATCTGACGATCCTGTCCGGCGCCCAGATGGCAGGACTTGGGCTCGCGGCCCCACTCGGCCACTTTCTGACAGAATGCACCGGCTCAATGGCGGTGATGTACGCGCTTTTCGCGATGGCCTGCGCAATTGCAGCCATCTGCGTAGGCGTCGCACGACACGCCATGTTGAGCATCCCCTCGGTCCCCATGCCTCACATCGAGGTCACCGTGGTCGAAACCGTCGCCCTGCTTCGACACGCAACGGTCGCACCGATCCTCATGATCGTGGTTGCGGCCTGCATTTTTTCCGGACTATCGACATATCAGAGCGCCTATGCAGCATCACGTCAGCTCAATCCGGATCTCTTCTTCCTCGTATTCACCGTCACCAGCGTGGCGCTCCGCTTTTCTGTTGCCCATATGCTGAACCAAGTGCCCGTACACCGGCTTGCGCTCACGCTCTTTATCGCTACCGGCGCCTCATTGGCGTTGCTCATTATCAATCCTGGCGACACTTTGCTCTATCTGTTGGCCGCCGCAATCTTCGCCACAGGCTACGGGCTCAGCTATTCCGCCCTTATCGGAATGGCCGTCAATCTCGCCGGCGAGCGCGGGCTTTCCGTCCCAGTTACCTCACAAATCTTCACCTTAGCCTATTTCCTCGGGTTGTTCGGCTTTCCGTTTCTCGGGGGGCAGTTGATCGGTGGATTGGGTGTTGACGCGATGTTGCTCACGCTATTGGGCGCGACTGCCTTTAACGGGGTGCTGGCAATCGCACTTCGGCCAAAGGCAAGAACCTACTCTCCGTAATCTTCAAAAAAAAGGAGCTCGCACATGCTAACCGAGACACAAAAGGCGAAATGGCATCAGGATGGATATCTTCGGCTTGAAGGCTTCTTTGATGCGCCTACACGCGACAAGATCTCTGACTTCGTGGACGGCGTCGCGCGCTGGGATGTGAGCGTCGACAAGTGGATGATGTGGTTCGAGAAAACGGCCGATGATCGCAAGATCATCTCAAAGGTCGAGAACTTCCTGGACTACCATGGCGCTCTACGCGAAACGCTGCTGGCCGACGGCCGCCTTTGCAACGCGATCGAGACGCTACTCGATGAAGACGCGCGAATGCTAAAGGAGCTGCTGATCTTCAAGTACCCTGATAGCGGCGGGTATCGCCCTCATCAGGACATATACCATATACCCCACAAGCTCCCCGATCGGATGGTGCACGCCATAGCGGCCGTTGCCATCGACGATTCGGCTCCGGACAATGGAGGCCTATTCTTCACGCCGGGTCGCCATAAGGAGGGAGTTTTCCCCATGGATGCCGGCGGCGTCATCAATCCGGACGTGGCGGAGAGCTTTGAATGGGAACCAGTGCCGTGGAAGGCTGGCGACGTCTTTATTTTCGACGACTACGCGCCCCACTATTCACTCCCGAATAAGAGCGATCGCTCTCGCCGCACGCTCTATTTGGTGTTCCAACGCGCCTCTACCGGCGGTCCTGATCGTGCCGAATACAATCGCATGAAACGCGCCTACAACCCGCCAGAGGGGAAGGTCGCTGACCCTGAGAATCTAAAGACGCCTAACGGTATCTTCTATCGCGAGTGATCGCAGCCCATAAGGAAAGACTACGTGTACACCAAGCAGATCGATCGCTCCCTGATGCGAACCGAATATGGCGTGCTGGTTTGCCGCTTGCTGGAGCATTTACCGGATGATCTCAGCCCCGAGTTCGGCGCCTCTGTCGTTGAGGTCGCCCCCGGTGGCGCGGTCGATCTGCACGCCCACCATGAACACGAGCTATGGCTGTTGATTTCAGGTCAGGGAGAATTCGAAGCTGACGGGCAGACGCGGTCGGTGAACGAGGTGACATTGTTCTACATGCCGCCACACCAGAAGCACGCCATCCGCAATGTCAGCCAGGAGAGTACTCTTAAGTTCCTCTCTATCTGGTGGGATTGACATGCGCACCTATTTCGTATGTCCCGCTCCCCCCTGTCCTAATGGCAAATTACATCTCGGTCACGTTGGCGGCGTATATTTGCTCGCCGACATCTTCGTACGCTTTCAGCGCCTGGCCGGCCACCGCGCGCACTATATCACCGGCGCGGATGAGCACGGCACCTATACGCTTGTAAAGGCACGAAAGCTCGGCCAACCCGTTGGCGATGTTGCACAAAAGCACATTGACGAGATCCTGCAGTGCCTGCGTGCCATACACATCACGCCCGATGTTTTCGTTCGCACATCCAGCGAGATACACAAGGAGAATGCGCTCGCGATCTTCCGCGAGCTGCAGGAAGCCGGTTATGTCGAGGTCCGCAATGGTGTTCAGCTCTATTGCGAGCATTGCGACGAATTTGTCGCGGACTCGCTGGCAGCTGGGAATTGTCCCGCGTGCGGCTCTGCGACCGACAGCAACTTATGTGAGAACTGTGGCCTCGCCATTCGGCACGACGCCTTATGCAATGCCCGTCACGTCACCTGCGGTCACAATCTTATACTAAGGCCCATTGAGCAGGCGGTACTCGATACGCCTCGCCTTGCAAAGGCTCTGAACACAGCTATTGGAGAAAGTGCCTGGCCCGAGGTCATTCGGGATAAGGCGCGCGCTTGGCTGTCCAGCGATATGCATGGCTTGCCGATGTCGCGCCACTTCAGTCATGGTGTGGAGTTACTCGAGCCCGAACCGTTGTTCGGCCAAACCCTGCTCACATGGTTTGAGGGCCTGTGGTGCTTTGACACCGGAATTCGCGAACAATGCGCCAATGATTTTCTGGGCCCAGAAACAACCTTGCACGACCCCAGCACCCGGCTTGTGTTTTTCATGGGCCAGGACAACCGCTTCTACTATACGGTAGGTGTCTCCGGCGCCCTGCTCGCGCGCGGCTACCCGATCCCCACCAATCACTCCATCCAGGATTTCTACAAGCTCGAAGGGGAGAAATTTTCCACCAGCCGTAACCATGCGCTTTGGGCCGATGAAGTTGCGCGCGAGGTAGACCCCAATGTCGTTCGCTATGCGCTCGCTCGAATTGCGCGGCCATTCGGCAGAGATGAAAACGAATTCGACGTTGATCAGCTGATCAGGGCGGCATCACATCTTCGGGTCTGGGAAACGGCATTACGCCAATATGCCAATAATGCACGCACATTGGACAGCAGGCGTCTCAGATCTCGTCTGCAAATCCTCGCTCAGCGTTACGCTGATGCGATCGAGGAGCTCCGATTCTGGGATGCGCTTGATGTCGTTGATACCTACTTCCAGGTAGCCGATTTTGCGCGTGACGACAGCGGCATGTGGAATCCAGCGCAGATCTCGCTGTTCCTGAGCCTACTCTATCCTGTGGTTCCCGAGCTAGCGATCCGATATGGCCGCCATTTCTTTGGTGCCGCATGGCAGCCATCCTTCGGCAAACCTGCTGCAAAAGCTGGCCTGCCACCAAAGGTCGACTTCCCGCGTGTCAGCACAGCGATACCCGCGAACTTCATCGCAGCTTACAACGAACGTTTTCGACCACAACAGGCTAAGCAGATTAGCGGAATTTGAACGACAAAGCCATGAACTCACCTGTCTCTAACCGCAGCTCTCTGGCGCAGAGCTTTGCACCCTTCAGCTACTCAACTGCGAAGCACGCCATCCATTTCGGGTATGGGCTTCCCGATCCGGCGATGTTCTCAGAACTTGCCTGGCCGGACGCATTGAGCCAAAATACCGGTGTCGCCACCGCCGATCTGCTTCAGTATACGGATGCGGTAGGTTTGCCCAAGCTCCGAGAAAAGCTCGCACAACGTTATAATGTGCAGCAGGACCAGATTATCCTGACCGCTGGTGCTTCACAGGCTCTGCAATTGATCGGCGACGTCTGGCTCGACCCGGGAGATGTCGTCCTGACCGAGGACCCGTCCTACTTGGGTGCACTGCGCATCTTTTCGATCGCGGGGGCAACCATTCTCCAGCTTGGGATGGGCGCCGATGGCGTCGATCTGAACGAACTCGAACAGACCTTGCGTCATAATGCCCGCGTGAAACTTTTCTACACGACGCCAGCATTTCATAACCCGACTGGGCGCCAGATGTCGCGTCCCCATATGACCCGCCTTGCAGCGATGCTGGCCCAATATGGCGTGGCACTTGTCCAGGATCTCGTTTATGCGGAGCTGCCCTACGACGGCGAAGTTGACTGGCTGCCACCGGGCGGTAACGTCATCAATATCCATAGCATTTCCAAGGTCGCCGGACCGGGGTTACGGGTCGGCTGGGTGCTTGCGGACACGGATGTCATCAACAGACTGGCGCGCCTCAAATGCGACGGCGGCGTCAGCCCTATCGTCAGCAATATCGCCTTATCGTTGCTGCAATCGGACGCGCTCGATACGCACATCGTGCGATTGCGCCAGCATTATCGTGCCAAGCGAGACAGCATGCACGCGCTGCTGCAGCGGAGCCATTTTTGCGATTTAGAATACCTCCTTCCAAGCGGAGGTTTTTCGTTCTGGGTACGGCTAGCTGCAGGAATTGAGGCTGAGACTTTCATTAAGGCTGCGTGCTGCGAGCATGACGTGCATCTTAGACACGGCGGAGATAATGGCCCACGAAGCGGCCATTCTGTACGCCTGTGCTTCAGCTATCTCCCGACAACCCTAATTGAAGAGGGCATAGCGAGATTGGATAAATTGCATGCCAAGCTGTACGGATTATCGTCACGCACATCTTTCGAAGATTGACGGTTCAAACTGGTGAGATACGCCGTTTTTCTGGCCAGCTGCGACATGCACCTCAACATGCATTCGAGCTTGAGCGGCACCCGAACGGCACTCCGGCGGGGTGACCTTTAACGTCTGGCAACAATAAAAATCGGTCATGAGCGCGGCCCAAGTGACGACCAGCCGCCCGAAGCGTTGAGGCCAGACGCACCAGCAACTCCGGCCAGGCCAAAAAGAAGTCGAGATCTTAGCCAATGGCGGCGAGGATGACGTTTTCGCGCCAGCTTCATAGCGGTCGATATGTCAGCGGCCAAGATGGCCGTCGGCCTCCATGTGACCAATCTACAAGCTCAATGGCGAAGTGGCGCCTGAGCTCGCGCTTGATCCCGATGACGAGGCCGCGCTTCTAGCCGAAGATCACGACAGGACGCGGGTTTTCCGACGAGATAGCTACCTCGTCAGCATGTCGGACGCGATGAGCAACTGGTGAGATTTCGGCGGTAATTTGAGATGCCGCCGAAACCTGTAGCCATCAAACGGTCAGAGTACACCTTAGGTGCAGCACGGGCTGGCCCAGTGGAGCGCAGCCCGAGATGGTGACGATGAAGTGATTTGACGCCGAACCGATATGGCTGAGGCTTCCTCTTGCTGATGTACTCGATCTCCGGTAGTTCCGTCGCTGCTTTTTGCTGTGCGCGCGACTACCGCCGATGTCCGAGCGGAATGCCTAACTTTAGCGCCTTCTGACGCAATGAACCGACGCTTCGCTTTGTAAGCTTTGAAATTTTCGTAACGGGTGTTTTCGCCCTCGAGTGTGCGCGTAGTTCTTTTACGTCCGCCTTCGTGTACTCGCGACGGACAATCTTCTTGTTTTGCGTCTTGGCCATAACAACTCCGTTGGCATTCTTACGCACATCTAGCAGGAATGAAATGAAACTGCCAAGCGCGTGTGAGTTGCAACACGACGCCTCCTCATGTGTCGAATATCCCACAGTTTCTTCCAAGCTTGGAAGCGCGCGGCTCCCAGATGGAGGCTTAATCTCGCCCCCGGGGCCGCGGCGAATATGTCATCCGTAAGCAAAAATCTGACGCAACCGATTGATTCTGCGCGAGCTCAATGCCGAATGAGTGTTGGCAAGACCTATCTCGAGAGGCTTGCGTTCGGTCCCGATCTCGCAGTGGTCGAGATCGCCGAAATTAAGAGCAGCAGTTTCAGCCCCGGTGTTTGCCAGATCGGGGTGAACCTCGCTTTAAGTCTTCTCGTCCAGCCAGCCAATTTTGCGTTTCAGGAATTCGAAGCCGAGCACCTGAAAGGCGGCATGCTCCTTGTTGTCCCTGCCATAGCCGTGCCCGCCGCCGTCCGGCTCGTAGAGATAAGCCTCATAGCCCATCCCCTGGAGCTTGGCGACCATCTTGCGGGCGTGTCCAGGATGGACCCGATCGTCCCGCCGGGTGGTGGCGATCAGGATCGGCGGATAGTCCTGCCCTGGCTTGGCAGTATGGTAGGCGGAATAGGTCTTAAGCCATTCCCACTCTGCGGGCTTGTCGGGATCGCCAAATTCCGCAATCCAGCTCGCGCCCGCGAGCAGCTTGGTGTAGCGGCGCATATCGATCAGCGGGATGGTGCAGAACAGGGCGCCAAAACGCTCGGGGTACCGCGTTAGCATATTGCTGATAAGAATGCCGCCGTTCGATCCGCCCTCGGCCGCGATGCGCTTTGCCCTCGTGACGCCGCGGCGGACAAGGTCGGCCGCGACGCTTGCGAAATCATCATGGGAGAGCCGCTTGCCCGCTAATCGCCCGGCATCGTGCCACCGCGTGCCGAACTCGCCGCCGCCGCGCAAATGTGCCTGCACCGTGGTACCCCCGCGCTCGAGCCACAGCTTACCGAGCGCGGAATTGTAGTACGGCTTCACCGAGATGCCGAATCCGCCATATCCGCTCATATGGACGGGCGCTTCGCCGGTCTCACCTTTGGGGCCGGTCTGCACATAGGGAATGCGCTCGCCGTCGACCGAGATCGCTTCATGCTGGGTGACCACGAGACCATCAGCGGTAAAGGTCTTAGGCGCCTCCTTCAGCAGGGCTGGACGGGCGACGCCCCGCTCCAAGAGCATCATGAAGGGAGGCGTGAGCGGATCCTGGATCTTGGCCAGAAGGTCACCATTGCCCTCAGATGGATCGCGATCAAGTGGCCAGACATCAACGACGCCGATATCGGGAAGCAAGTCCAGCTGCTCGCGGCTCCAGGTGGTGGGGGATGGCGTACAGATCTCGAACACCGGCCGGAGTTCGTCGAGGATGGAGAGGACGAGTTTGCCATGGACCCAGAAAAATCCCTGCAGTGCTCGTCGCGGCCTCGCCACAAAAAGGACCACGAAATTGCGCTTCCCGGCAAGAAAGTCGGTCAACGATATGCCGATCAGGGTATCAGCCGGGTAGATCACTCCGGCAATTGTCGCAGCCGAGCGGAGCTTCACCGCGAGCCAGTCCTGATGCGCCTGCAGCCAGATATCGGTGGGAAGATCGAGCTTGACGTGCGCCCCTGCTTCGGTTCCGAGCCATGCGTGGAAATTGAAGAAATCCAGCTGGTCGGTGAACCAGACGCGTTGCTCCCGTCCGGACGATCGATCCCGCAGTTGACGCCCATGCGATCGGGCGACGTCTCGAACACCACCGCCGCACGCTCGATGGGTTCACCGCGATGCCACAACCGTACGGTCCTCGCATAGCCCGACACTGTCGACATGTCCTCGCCATAGGCGCTGGACAACAGCAGCGTGTCCGGATCAACCCAACTTACGCTACTCTTCGCTTCCGCCAGCACAAAACCGTCAGCCACAAAGCTCTTCGTGGCCAGGTCGAATTCGCGCAGCGTCACGGCATCACTGCCGCCCCGCGATAGCGCGGTCATGACGTGCGAGCTACCGGACAGCATGGCGGTCCAGCTCAAAAGCCAGTCGTCGTTCTCGGTCGCCGCGAGCTGATCGACGTCAAGTAGAGGATCCCATGATGGCTCAGGCTTTCGAAATTCTTCTAAAGTGGTCCGACGCCAGAGGCCCCGTGGATTCTTGACATCTTTCCAAAGATTGTAGAGATGGTCGTCGTGCCGGCTGACATAGGGAATATTGTCCGGACGGTCGTAGATCGAAGCCAGCGCGTCGCGATCCCGCGCGAATGTCGCGCCTCCAAACACCTGCAGAGTTTTGCCGGTCTGTTGCTCGACAAACTCGAGCGCTTCCGGGCCTTCTATCTCTTCCAACCAGAGATAGGGATCATCATCAGGGGCTGAGAGTGTTGGCTTTCCACCCCTTGGCGCTGACGGCGAGCTTGCTTTAGACACCGTTCACTCCAATGTTAGCAACAACTGCGCCCTCGATACGTCATCGAGGCGGGCATGAGGTTTCCAGCCTACAACCTGACGCGGCACTAGATTCAAGCTCATTCTGTGAACTACAATTGCGTAGCGAATGTCCGCGGCTTAGGGCCTGGCACGGTCTAAGAAGCTGGGCGCATCTCCGCATTTGGAAGAAGGCTGCAGGCGATCCTGTTTGTTCAGATCGCCACATTATGTGAGATCGCCGACGGATAAACTTTCAATGCCGCGTGGCCCTCGCTCGCCTGATTGACTTCGGGACCAAGTCCCCTCTTGCTAAAGCCGATTGATGGGCCGGCAAGCTATCGACTTGGAATTCACAGTGCGCCCTGTAAACTCGCATACTATCCTGATTTCTTCAGCGTCAACTTGACGCTATCTGCACCAACTGTGCGAAGCAATGGAGCTTCGTCCAAAGGGCATGTCGCCGACAATGCTCGACATCTGCCTCTGACATAAATTCATCGGGAGCGTTTTTCCGCGGATGGCGTCGTGCGGTCCACGCAAATCCGCCTCCCTATGCATCGTATGACCGCCAATCACTTTTCACAGAGCACCCTGTATCTGTTCGGGCCTATGAACATGCGCATCGTAGCCGACAGTGATTGCTAAGGCAGGTGCGGTCGCCATCGCGATGAGACGCGCGGACCTCCGAACGAGCTGTCCCCCAAATTTGGCAACTGATTCATAACCGAGGAGCCAAATCGCGCGCCCCAATCCTCGTCGGGCGCAATCCCGCGGGATCCCGTGCAAGAACGCGGAGCGTCGGACACTCAGCAACACCCGAACACCAGGACACCTAGTTTCGGAGAACGTACATCACCGTCAAACACTCGTGCAAACCGGCACAAGGGGTGGCTGGCTTCATAGAGACGCCCATCTTGCCAACCGTGTCCCGGTGACTGCCGCGATGTCAGAGATCCAACAACTGGCAGTACTATTCCCAATGGCACGCCGTTAGCGACGCTGTTCTCTCGACAGGCTAGATCCGCATCGCATGCCGTGATCGGCACGTCCTTTGCTGAGATGAGGACGAAAGCCCCGCAGCCAAGGCTGCACGCAACGGGCGGCGCTAGGAGTTCCCGATGAAACCAGCTCAATTGTCGTATCACTGCCCGCCTATTCAGGCCAGGCTTTCCCATTGTCCGCGGTGCTTGGCTCGCGCCTACGGTCGGGGGACCTTTTCGTGGTAATCGCGACCAGCGAGACGTTTGCCGAGGCATGTGGCTATCAGCTACATCTTCGGCGTTTGCGAACAAGCCACAAGGTTTTGGTCGCGTGCCTTTCCGGACTCTTCGCCGTCCCACTGCGTGGGGTAAGCGGCTGCCGCAAGCAGAGTCCACCATGCGCGAGATAAAATCCAAGAGCAACGCAGCTTCCCAGAGCCGTTTGTCACGATGGATCGCATTTCTCTACGGCGTGCTCGCCTACGTGGCTTTCCTCGTCGCAATTCTATATGCGGTAGGCTTCGTGAGCGGCCTCGTCGTACCGAAAACGATTGACACGGGGCCTGGCACCTCGCTCGTCGAAGCGCTTTCCATAAATACGCTGTTGATCGCTCTGTTTGCCATCCAACACACCGGCATGGCGCGCAAATGCTTCAAGAATTGGTTGACGCGATGTGTCCCGAAATGCGTTGAACGAAGCACCTATGTGCTAATGGCGAGCCTGTGTCTGCTGTTGCTATTCTGGCAGTGGCGTCCCATATCGGCAATCGCATGGCAAGTCACGGACCCCGATGTGTCGGTCATGATCGGGACGGCAGCGTTCCTTGGCTGGGTGCTGATGTTCACCAGTACGTTTTTGATCGATCATTTTGAATTGTTCGGACTACGGCAAGTCACGGCCAATCTCACGGGCCAAGGCCTACCGGAGCCGCAATTCCGGACGCCCGTGTACTACCAATTTGTGCGACATCCCATCTACCTCGGCTTCATTATCGCGTTCTGGGCCGCGCCCGTCATGACGATCGGGCATCTGCTCTTTGCAATCGGGGCAACCGCTTACATCTTTGTCGGAATTTTCTTCGAAGAGCGAGACCTCCTCAAGCTGTTCGGGAGGCAGTATCGCCAATACAGAAGAAACGTTTCCATGCTCATTCCCTGGCCCAAATCGGAGGAAAGCGATTAAGTCAAGAAGACCCGACCACGCGTCGTCAGGCACACGGCCGCTAGGATCCGAGAGACGAAACATCCACCCCCGGCAGCTCTGTATCGCGAGGGCGCCGTTTTCTCGGCACTCTGACTTTCGGCGCTTCGCCGCACGCAGCAAAGCGTCGCGCCGAGCAAGTCCGACCCAATGAACGAGCTGCAATGGCCGTTTTCGCGCACCTATGTCATGAACCAGCTAAGCGACGGAACCGGAGCGACACACTTGAGCAACATCTCGAAAGGTCTGATCAGGTGGCCTCAATACTCTAATCGCACAGCATGAGAAGCAACTCGTCACGAAATTCAAGGACCTCATCGAACTTCGAGTTCCCAAACGATCCGGACGTGGCCCCCTGGGCTCGTTGGTCGGAAAATATGCATATCTTTGACACGCAGCTTACTCTCATCGATCAAGCTCACAACGTGCCCAACATCTCCTTGGTCAGAGAAGAGCACATACATTACGCCCTTCTCATTTAAGCGGAGGTGCGCTCCTGCGAGAACCGCCGCCATGACTTGGTAATCTTGATCGAAACACGAGCGCTCGAGGTCATCCCTTGCTTCGCGATTCCAATAGGGGGCAGCAAAGAGAATGACGTCGAATTTCTCTCCGGATTGCAATGCAGAATAAGTGTCGCTATGGCGTACGTCGGCTTTACTGGCGTAACCTAGTCGCTCGATATTTATCTCCGTTGTGCGCACGGCTTGCGGGTTTATGTCGAGAGCCACGAGGCGCCCTGCGCCGGCACGGAGCGCAGCGAGCCCTAGCACACCTGATCCACATCCGAGATCGAGTACCGTTGCGTCATGTTCGATGCGCCATTTCGACATTAAGGCGTCCGGACCGTGACTTAGTCGTGGTGACAGAACGCCTGGCAGGATGTGCAGGGGCATGCCGCTCACCTCCACATCGTGCGGCAGTTCGCATAGCCGCAGTTCGGCTAGCATTGCGTCCACGTCCGTCATTTGGCACCGTGCAGATGCGCCTGCCCACGTACTCATTTTAACGCTCCATCTTTGGGGGCAGACGTCGTCGCGGGCCGTCGGGACCCACCTGCGTATCGGCCAGACGTTTAGCGAATTGCTTCCTGTTGTCGCGTTGATCGCCCGCTAGGTCTCGATGCGAGCGATGCTACTAGACCAAAGCGTACAACTTCACGCAGCGTCAGATTCAAGTCGATTCTTTCGAGTAAATGTTGCGCCGCAGTTACAGCAATTCGTGTTGGTGCTGTTATGACGCGCGAGGCGGGGGCACTCTAAGGAAATGAAGCTCGAAATGAAAAACTTGTTGCTTATGACTGCGAGCATCGTCGCACTCAGCGTTGCGGCGCCTGCGTTCGCCGCGGATCTCGCGGCACAGCCCGTCTACACCAAGGCGCCGCCGCAAGCCGCGCCGGTCGCGATCGCAGCCTACGACTGGAGCGGTTTCTATGCTGGCATCAACGGCGGTTGGGGTTCGAGCCATAATTCCTGGGATTTTGCAGGTACAACCCCTGAGGGCTCCCACGATGCAAGCGGCGGCACGGTCGGTGGGCAGATCGGATATCGCTGGCAGATTGGCCAGACAGTGCTTGGCGTCGAAGGCCAGGGCAACTGGGCCGATTTCAACGGCTCCAATGTCAGCGCTGCCTTTCCGACCAACAGCAATCACACAAGGATAGATGCGTTCGGCTTAATCACTGGTCAGATCGGTTATGCCGTTAGCAACGTACTGCTATACGCCAAAGGGGGCGCCGCGGTCGTGGGCAGCAGCTATCAGATCAACTCCGTTCCCCCAGGGACGCAGCTTGGGAGCGCGGACACTACGCGTTGGGGGGGCGCCGTTGGCGCTGGGCTTGAAGTCAACCTCACGCCGAACTGGTCAGCTGGCGTCGAGTACGACCACGTGTTCATGCCGACCAGCGACGTGAACTTCACGGCCGCCGGTGGTGGTGCGCTTGGGAACGATCGCATCCGCCAGGATTTTGATCTCGTGACCGCGCGGGTCAATTACAAGTTTGGCTGGCCCCTGGTTCTCAAGTAGCGGTCACCTGATCTTCAATCGGCGATCGAGAGCCCCGGCCGTTGGCCGGGGTTCTTTGTCGAGATATTCCTCTGCATGCAACGGTCACCTAAGCACCTTTTGTGCTTTGCGAGAATTTCCGCGTTAACGTAACTCAGGTCCGCTCTGACGGCCCACGGATGCGTTGCTGAAGTAGTGCTGAGCGACACCGCCTGCGCAAATCGCCAGCATGTAATCGGTCCGGAAGATTTTCGGTCTAGACGGTAGATTTGTCTCGCCCTCAGTGATCCAGCGTCGAACCATCGCCGAAACCACCACCGCGGTACTCCCGTGTTCCGACTTTGACTTTGAAAGCTTCGACACACAAATACTTTGGCGTTCAGCAATCAAGGCGCCGTAACAGGCAGGCAATCTCCCATTGTGCTCGGCGAGGCACTCTTACACCACTCTTCGGCATGATCTGGAACGTTGCGATGATGCATGCCTCTCAATATCCCCCGCAGCGCTCGGTTACTACGAGGGGTATCTTACTCAATGGCTTGCGAAAATCAGATGGATCTCGCCGCCAATTTTCGGCAGCATCATCGTTTGGCGTCGCTCAGCGAAATCGCTGACGCACGCGCATTTCGCACACGTGAAGATCGAAATAGCCAGGCATAGGTCGATCGACCCGCCGTTGCCCCTTGTGATCGGTGTGTTGCGTCAAGTCGCGCTCGGCAACAGCAGTCCAATAAGTCATGTACCAAGGCATGCTGAGACTAGGTTCAGCGGCAAAAGCGGCAGCTTTATCGCGGTTTTCAAGTCCCAGTTTTCTGCAGAAGCTTCTCTCGCAAAGTATATACCTGGGTGATCTATTTTGAAAGCCATTCGCACGCGCCTACCTTTGTGTAGAAATAGATGGGACCAATCAGAATCAGTCAATGCATCTCCCGCTAAGTGATCTTGTCGAGCACGCCAGGTATTCACCAGGCCAGGCAAAGCTGGTCTGCTACCACGGCCGATCGAATAGCAGCACCAATCAGTCGGAGTCACTACCCAGTAGACGTTCCCCGAGATACATGGCGACAAACGCAGCCGCGGCGGTACCGCGAGGCCGCTCCTTTGCAGATGCCAAGGTGGTCCTGCGAGGAGACGCCACACCAGCTACGCGAACATTGGTGTTGCCGCTGCAGTCACCGAAAATTCAATAAGACCAAGACGAAGGGCCTTTACAAGACCTTGTGTCCGGTTCGCTGTCCCGAGCTTTCGTATTGCGTTCTTAAGATGGAAATTCACCGTATTTTCGCTCACGCTCAGTATCTTCCCGATTTCCCAGGACGATTTGCCCTCCGCCACCCATCGCAGGCAATCCTTTTCGCGCTCTGATAAGGTCACTTTCCTATCGCTAGCGCTGTCTAAAGGTCTTGCGACCTCCGCAAACGCAACATGAAAATGCCAAGCCAACGCGTTGAGACGCATCACATTCCGCTGAGGATTGGCATCTTCAAAACGGGATGCGAACGATACCACGGATATACGGCCTGATGGCCCAAATAGTGGCACGCTGATGCCGTGCTTCAGGCCCGCCTCTCTGGCCTCTTCGAGTACACGTTGTTCACATGCCTGAAGCTGATATTCCTTGGCCAGCTGGTCCCATAGAAACGGCCCCGCATACATCGGAGTCCGCCGGACCACCGGATCGACCGTATAGTACTTGCGTTCCAAATAGCGCTGGCACCAGTCTGGCGGAACCTTCATGGCTATAAGAGGCGGTGGGCACCCCGGCAGACGAAGCGGCTCCGCGAAGGTGAGTGCTCCGTAAGCGACTTCAGTGAAGCCCTCTTCGCTCGCACAGCTCACAAGCAGATCAAACAGCGCTTTGAGAGATTGCGTTTGATTAGCGCATTCGACGAAGCTGAAGAGATTCATGTGGCGCCTCACGCGATCGGCAGAAGGCCGCTATTGCGCCGTTCGACTGACTTATTCAGACGGAGCTTGGGCTATTCCCGAACTGCTCCAGCCATTGCGATCGCGCGAATGCGGCGATACCTGCGGATCGAAAGCGGCTGTAAGCGCAGGTAGGAGCTGCACACGATGGCGACACAAGCGAAGTCGGATTTCCACGCGTTTTCGCGGGTTTGGACGACGGCATTCACATTAGTTCTCCCTCCGCCCCAACGATGGTGAATCGCGCAGGCAACGCTTGCACCCGTGTCACGCATACACTGAACGACCTTGGTGGTCTCCCTGATCCGCCAGTCCGGCGTCCGCCGGCTGCTCGATAGCCCGTGCGGCAATATTCCGCGCCCCACTTTTGGCCAATTGCGTGAGCTGCAGTGCGCAGGTCCGCCTGATGCCGGGCTCCAGCTGCTTGAACTCAACCTCGATGATCTTCTGGAGAGCGAAGATAAGCTCGGCCGGGCTATATCTCCTGCAAGTTCTTGTAGATCGCGGCCACCTGCGTATAGCTGATCGACAGTGAGCCGGCGTCGGCGAACCCGGGATCTGCGAAGAGCACGGCGGGCTCGGATAGGGACACCGCCTTGGGTAAGGACTCCGATCCATCTGCAGGTTCTACTGTGAGGACGGTAATTTCGCCGTCGAACTCCTCGCTCAGGTCCAGCCCCTCCAGCAAGAGCCGTTCGAGCCAACCGATGATGGTCACCGCTCTGGCGCTCGCTGTTATTGGCGAGAGGCCGCACGCGAATTCGAGTGGACTCGGGAACCTGCTTAATGCAAATGACGCTGTGCATGCACTTCTCCAAGTACCTTCACAAGGGACTGAGATGAGACCAGCAAGTGTCATACCAGTCGCCCCCCACGCGAAACTCAGTTGTCAGACAAAACTTCGAGGATCGTCCGGCTTTAACCGAATTGAAGCACTGCGACACACGTCGGAATTACGACAACGCCGTTTGCATCAGCCGCGACATCCGTGGATCTGGCTCGAGACTCTCCCGGTCTAGGACGGCATACGATTTCCTCCTCGCATTTCAAAAGGCTAACCGCGTGAAAACTGGAACCGCACGGTCGCGAGCAATCAAAAAAGCTTTTACCAGTCGACGCCGGACGATTCATGCATCTCCGCACCCTTTGAGCCCGTCGCAAGGCATCATGGTCGTCGACCAACACCAGGCCCGACATTCTTTGCCTTCGATTGTCGACATCGAAAGCTTTGCGCTCCAGTCAACTACCAGCGTTAGCAATTGATCGAGACGACGGAGGTGTGCCAATCAATACTTATCCAAAGCCGCGCGGGTCACGCCTCAGGAAATTCGGCATGCAACATAGATCAGTTCGCGCAAACGGACCCGATCCAGCCACGAACTCGCCGCCAGCCGATATGCTTCGACCTCAGGTTTGCTCGAACAACGACCTCTCCTTTCTCATGGAAGCCCATGATGGGCTTTCGGGAGCAATCGCCCAGCGCGCAGGCTTCAAAGGTTTGTGGGCTTCAGGCCTGTCTATCGCCTCCTCTCTCGGCTACCGCGATGCCAATGAGACTTCATGGAGCCAACTCGTCGAGGTGGTCGAACGCATCGTGGACTCGACCGATCTGCCGGTGCTCGTTGACGGCGATAGCGGCTTCGGAAACTTCAATAATGCGCGTCTCCTTGCACGCAAACTCCTGCAATGTGGGGCTGCCGGTCTCGCGCTCCAGGACAGCTGTTTACCGAAAATTAACTCATTTGTCGGCGAGCGGCATGGCAGCGCCGACATCGATGAGTTCTCGTGCCGTCTGCGGGCAGTTAGGGATGCGGTTGGATAAGGCTTGGTTCTCGTGGCGCGGATCGAAGCGCTGATTGTTGGTCGTCCTATGGACGAAGCGGTTTCGCGCGCTCACGCTTACGCTGACGCGGGAGCCGACGCGATACTCATTTACTCGCGAAAGAGCACTGCGGACGAGATCCTTAGATTTGCGAGTGCTTGGCAGAATCGACTGCCCATCGTGATCATCCTAACAAAGTACTATGTTGCCAAACCCACCGATGCTTACCACTAGCGAGCCGTCTGCCCATAGAGCTCGCTGTTCAGCTGAGCCACGCGTCAACGACCGATTGACAGAAATGACTCAAAACGGCCGCACTCTGGATGCCGCCAGGGACGTGCTGCGGAAGTACAACGGGCTCTGGTTTTACGACGACTCCTACGTCATCTCGCGCCGGCGTGACTGACATAATCCAAAAGTAAACATCGCAAACGACCGCCCAACGGGGCGGGACAAGGGGTTACTGATGCGAGCGTCCTATCTCTTCACCAGCGAGTCCGTATCTGAAGGCCATCCGGACAAGGTCTGCGACCGGATCTCCGATGAGATCGTCGATCTGTTCTACCGCGAGGGGCCGAAAGCCGGCATTGACCCGTGGCAGATCCGCGCCGCCTGCGAAACGCTTGCGACCACCAACAAGGTCGTGATCGCGGGCGAGACCCGTGGTCCCGCATCGGTCACCAACGAGCAGATCGAGAGCGTCGTGCGCGGCGCGATCAAGGACATCGGCTACGAGCAGGAAGGTTTTCACTGGAAGACCGCGGATATCGAGATCCTCCTGCATCCGCAGTCGGCCGACATCGCGCAGGGCGTCGATGCGCTTCAGCCGGGCGAGGTCAAGGAAGAGGGCGCGGGCGACCAGGGCATCATGTTCGGTTACGCCACCAACGAGACGCCCGACCTGATGCCGGCACCGATCTTCTACGCCCACAAGATCCTGCGGCTGATCTCCGAAGCGCGCCACTCCGGCCGCGAGAAGGTCTTGGGCCCGGACTCCAAGAGCCAGGTCACCGTGCAGTACGAGAACGGCAAGCCGGTCGGCGTGCGCGAGATCGTGGTTTCGCACCAGCATCTGGTCGAGGACATCTCGTCCAAGCAGATTCGCGACATCGTCGAGCCCTATGTGCGCGAGGCGCTGCCGAAGGACTGGATCAACGGCAAGACCATCTGGCACATCAACCCGACCGGCAAGTTCTACATCGGCGGTCCCGACGGCGACACCGGCCTGACCGGCCGCGAGATCATCGTCGACACCTACGGCGGCGCGGCCCCGCATGGCGGCGGCGCGTTCTCCGGCAAGGACCCGACCAAGGTCGACCGTTCGGCCGCTTACGCAGCGCGCTATCTCGCCAAGAACATCGTGGCCGCAGGGCTCGCTGATCGCTGCACGCTCCAGCTCGCTTACGCCATCGGCGTGGCGCGGCCGCTGTCGATCTACATCGATACGCATGGCACCGGTAAGGTCTCCGAGGACAAGCTCGAGAAGGCCGCAGCCGAAGTGATGGACCTGACGCCGCGCGGCATCCGCAGCCATCTCGACCTCAACCGTCCGATCTACGCGCGCACCTCGTCCTACGGCCATTTCGGCCGGACGCCCGACAATGAAGGCGGCTTCTCCTGGGAGAAGACCGACCTCGTCGAGCCGTTCAAGCGCGCGGTCTGATCAATTCCGTCATTCCGGGGCGCCGCGCCAGCGGCGAACCCGGAATCTCGAACCTCTGGATTCCGGGTTCGCGCGTTTCACGAGCGCCCCGGAACGACTTTTTCAAACAACAGGAAGCTCGACATGAACGCGAAGCCCGGCTTCACCGATTACATCGTCAAGGACATTTCGTTGGCCGATTTCGGCCGCAAGGAGATCTCGCTCGCCGAGACCGAGATGCCCGGCCTGATGGCCACCCGTGAAGAGTTCGGCCCGAAGCAGCCGCTGAAGGGCGCGCGCATCGCCGGCTCGTTGCACATGACGATCCAGACCGCGGTGCTGATCGAGACGCTCGCAGCCCTCGGTGCCGACATCCGCTGGGTCTCCTGCAACATCTACTCGACGCAGGATCACGCCGCTGCCGCGATCGCCGCGGCCGGAATTCCCGTCTTCGCCGTGAAGGGCGAGACGCTGACCGAATACTGGGACTACACCGCAAAGCTGTTCGACTGGCATGGCGGCGGCACGCCGAACATGATCCTCGATGACGGCGGCGACGCGACCATGCTGGTGCATGCCGGCGTCCGCGCCGAGAAGGGCGACACCGCCTTCCTCGATAAGCCTGCTTCCGAGGAAGAGGAAATCTTCTACGCCTTGATCAAGCGCCTCCTGAAGGAGAAGCCCAAGGGTTACTTCGGCGAGATCGCCAAGAACATCAAGGGCGTCTCGGAAGAGACCACCACGGGCGTGCATCGCCTCTACGAGATGGCCAACAAGGGCACGCTCTTGTTCCCCGCCATCAACGTCAACGACAGCGTCACCAAGTCGAAGTTCGACAACCTCTATGGCTGCCGTGAATCGCTCGTCGACGGCATCCGCCGGGGCACTGACGTGATGATGTCGGGCAAGCTCGCGATGGTCGCGGGCTTCGGCGACGTCGGCAAGGGTTCGGCGGCGTCGCTGCGCCAGGCCGGCTGCCGCGTCATGGTGTCGGAGGTCGACCCGATCTGCGCGCTGCAGGCGATGATGGAAGGCTATGAGGTCGTGACGATGGAAGACGCCGCGCCGCGCGCCGACATCTTCGTCACCGCCACCGGCAACAAGGACATCATTACCATTGAGCACATGCGCGCGATGAAGGATCGCGCCATCGTGTGCAACATCGGCCATTTCGACAACGAGATCCAGATCGCGGCTCTGCGCAATCTGAAGTGGACCAACATCAAGCCGCAGGTCGATGAGATCGAATTCCCGGACAAGCATCGCATCATCATGCTGTCGGAAGGCCGCCTCGTGAACCTCGGCAACGCCATGGGTCATCCGAGCTTCGTGATGTCGGCGTCCTTGACCAACCAGACGCTGGCGCAGATCGAGCTCTGGGCCAACAACAAGGACGGAAAGTACGAGAAGAAGGTCTACGTGCTGCCGAAGTCGCTCGACGAGAAGGTCGCCCGCCTGCATCTCGCTAAGCTCGGCGTCAAGCTCACCGAGCTGCGCAAGGACCAGGCCGACTACATCGGCGTCAAGCAGGAAGGTCCGTACAAGTCGGATCGCTACCGCTATTGAGTGACCCAATTTCGGATGTGGCACAGACCGGGACGTAGCATCGATGAACCTCGGTAATGCCGTAGGCGTCGCTCAGTCACCTCTCGTGGGCCCCGGAAACCGCGCTCGTAGCAATCAGCTCGTTTTTGCTATGTACAAGCAACAGATATCACGGACAATGTGAAAACGCTCAATTCACAGCACCAATCGGACACACAACGTGAGCGAAAAGTCGTCCTCCTGCTGCTTGATCCTTTGAAGAAGCTAGGGGTCAGCACACGCTTCGATAGTTGTGAAAGGATTCTCATGATGAAGCTATTTGAGTCTCCTTCTTGGAGATCCGCAGCGTCAACCGTGTTAATTGGACAAACTCGTCGCGGCAGCTGGGTGGTCTGCGAACAGAACGGACTTTTTGGCGGGCTGTTCGTGAACCGCACACAAGCGTTCAAATACGCGCTATCCAAAAATGTCAAAAGTGTAGACACTATCGTCGAGCTGCCGCCCGCTATGGAAATCGACATTTTGCCGGACGGAGCGGGACATCTAGGTACCGCCGCAAGTTGGGCGCCGCACGGCATGACTGACGTGTAGAGGCCGCCCATGCTGCGCTCAGCTATCCAAGGGACTAACGGTCCCGATCGCCCTGGATGAAACGGCAATGGCAGCATGAAGGAACAGGTGCCCGCGCTCTTGCCCCGGCTCTTGATACATCGATGAGGCTCTCCTGCAGGGTAAGCGCTGTTCAGGGGGCACCTACCGGATGAGGGGTTGATCTGAGTGTTCTGCGATCGATTTGGACCGTTAGGCTTAGAATGCACACAGTGCGTAGTACTATCATGGAGCCCGTCCGGCGGCTGGAGGTCTTCACCGGAGCTGGTCGTCGGCGGAAGTGGAGCGGCGAGGACAAGGCACGTTGTCACCGCAGCAATTGTTCGGCTGGCGACGTCAGTTGAGAGATGCCATCGGCGATCAATCCGGGACGGACGAAGTACAGTTTGTGCCGGCGGTGGTGGATGCAGTGGTGCCGACACCTTGCTTTAGCCGAGAGCGCAAGGTGATGCACTGTAGGCCCAAGGTGGACGCCGGGATCATCGAGATTGAAGTGGACGGCATAACGATCCGGGCCGGTCGATCGTGCGGGCGAAGGCATCCCGGTGATCGGCCCGTCGGATGCTGTCCGGGTGATGGTGGGGACCAAACCGGTAGACTTCCGCAAGGGGATCGAAGGGCTTGCGACCTTGGTGCGTGAGAGCATGCGGGCTGCCCTAGGGCGGCGCACCTGCCGCGGATCGAGTTCGTGGTCGATATCGAGGACAAGAGCTGTCCCTGCTGCCATGGCGAGTCACACCGGATCGGCGAGGATAGAAGCGAGCGACTGGACCCGGTCCCGGCGCAGTTCCGGATCCTCGTGATCCGGCGGCCCAGTCGCAAAGCCGATCGACCGATCGTTCATCTCGCGGTGATGGATTTTGTCCACGATCCGGTCGGCGACGGGACACAAGCTGCGCGTGCTCACGATTGCGCCACTTTCTCCCGCTTGTCGCCGGTCCTGCAGCCACGGTTCACCCTCTGCGGCGCGACGTTGTGGCGAACTCGCGCTACGGATGAAGTCCGTTGAGCTTCGCCGACCAGCTTTAAATGATGAAATGTGAGCGTCATCCAGGGACCACGCTCTGAGGGCTAATCTGGTCGGTTAGGAAGATCTCGTGGACTGAATCATCACGAGGTCTCGCCATGTCTAAGGATAGCCGTAAGGATAGCGATAGGGATAGGGATACGCCTATCCTCAAGGATTTTTCTGACACGCTGCAGCGTGTCGAGATCATCACTGGGACCGGCCGGCGCCGGCGCTGGTCGGCCGATGCGAAGGCGGCGATTATCGCGGAGAGTTTTGCGCCGGGTGCAAGCGTGTCCGCGGTGGCGCGGCGACACGACATCAGTCCAAGCCTGTTGTTTCTGTGGCGTCGTCAGACGACGCGGGTGCAGGTCGCAGAGCACGAGGCCGGAGACGTGCCACCTGGCTTTGTGCCGGTCGCGATCACCGGCTGCGGGGGTGAATTGCCGTCGCGCGAGGAGCAGGCGGCAATCGAGATCGAGGTCGGCGCGGTTCGCATCCGTGTCAGGGGAATGGT
>NZ_JBANBA010000053.1:0-59257 GCF_059803475.1 Bradyrhizobium sp. UFLA05-89
ACGCGCCGCCGTCATGGCGACGCTGATCATGACGGCAAAGCTCAACGACGTCGATCCGCAGGCCTGGCTCGCCGACGTGCTCGCCCGCATCAACGATCACGCTGTCCACAGGCTCGAGGAACTCTTGCCATGGAGCTGGGCCGTCGAGATGGAGCGTCGTAAACTGGCGGCATGACTGTCGGCATCGCTCGCCTCAAAATTACTCTCGATGACGTCAAGCCGGTGGTTCTGCGCCGGGTCGATGTGCCGTTCGACATCAAGCTCGACCGCCTGCACCTGACCATCCAGGCGGCCATGGGTTGGACCAACAGCCATCTCTACGAGCTGCGCGCCGGCGACGTCGGGTGGAGCACGCCTTATCCGGATGCAGATTGGGGCGCCGGCGAGTTCCTCGATGCCCGCAAGGCTCGGCTTACCGATATCCTCGAAGATGTCGGAATAAAGAAGCTCACATACCTCTATGACTTCGGCGACGGCTGGGAGCACTCGATCAAGATTGAGCGCCTTATCGATCCCAAGCCGGGCGTGCTCTATCCGCGTCTGATCGAAGTCAGCGGCCGCTGTCCTCCCGAGGATTGTGGCGGTCCCTGGGGCTACGCCGAACTCCTCGAAGCAATCAAGGACCCCACCCACGAACGCCACGCCGAACTCACCGAATGGATCGGCGACGACTTCGATCCTGACGCCGACGAGGCCGAGTGGCTCACCACGCAAGTTGAGGCCCTCGCCAAAAAATGGGCAGGCAAGCGCGCCAAACGCAGCTAACCCGCGGCCTGCACCGGAGGGTTACATTTGATCTTGGGGACGTTTTCTGTTCGTGAGTGAGTGAGGATAGCGAGATGGCCGAGCCGCAGACCCACGTTTTTCGCGTGTCATTAAGTCCGAAGGTTTACCGAGATTTCGAGATACTGAGCGCAAAAAATCTCTACGACTTAGCCGGAGAGATCATTCGAGTCTTCGGCTTCGATTTTGACCACGCTTTTGGCTTTTACAGCAAATTGACTGGAGATGTCTTCGGCTCGCCTGTCAGGTACGAGCTGTTCGCTGACATGGGAGAGAGTGAGGCTCGCAGCGTGAAGCGAACCCGGGTCGTCGAAGCCTTCCCGACGGTCGGCGCAAAAATGACATTCCTTTTTGACTACGGTGATAACTGGCAGTTCCGAGTTGAAGCCATCGGTCGGAACAGCAAGCAGGCAGGGGGCAAATATCCGAGGCTTCTCAAAACCATCGGAGAGGCGCCCGAGCAATACCCAGAGCCCGGACGATGAGTGACGGATCCCTATCTGTTCTGTCCTCGCCGCAAGGTACCGCTCGCTGCAGAACCAGAATCGGATCATCCGGGTCTAGGGTTGGATTCGCTCCCCCTGTACCAAGCGTACGATTTTCTACGCCGCACTTGACGGAAGTCGCTTGAGCACTCCCCGCCAATTCCGCTCACGCAGCGAAGCAGATCTGACGATCGGCGCGCAGTGGAGGCGGCCGATTTGCACGCACTTTATTTTCCCACAAGACCGCACTTGCTGCGGTCAAGTGGGCGGAACGCCTGGTCCGGTGGGACAGTCGCGACGAGCTTGACCAAATCCCACGGGCCCTTGGATTCCTCGGGCGTCTTCGCCTGAACTAGATAGAGATCGCGCACCATCCGCCGGTCGTCGCGGATGCGGCCGTTTTGCGTATAGGCATCCACAACGGGCGTAACCCTCATCTTCGCCATGACGGTCGGACCGTCATCTGAATCGGTGTCCTTGACGGCCTGGAGATAATGTCGCACGGCCGAATAGACACCCGCCTGGATCTGCGATGGCATGGCGTTCCGCCGAGCATAAAAAGCGTCGGAGAAGCGGCGAGCGGCCGGCGAGGCGTCCTCGAAGAAGCTGGTCAGGATGAGATCGCCGTGTGTGGCCTTTAAACCGACCGCGTGAATGTCGACATTCTGAAATGACATCGGCACGATCTTCATGCCTTGGGCGGCCAGCCCGAATTCTTCGGCCTGCTTGATGGCCGTGGCATTGTCGCCGGCGACATTGAGGGCCAGGATCTTGGCGCCGGATGACTGCGCCTGCAGCAGGAATGAGCCGTAGTCGGGCGTGCCGAGCTGCGCCTTGACGCTACCGGCGACCGTTCCTCCGAGTTCGGCAATCCGTGCCCGCGCCGTCGCCTCGACGGAATGTCCGAACGCATAGTCGCCGGTGATGAAGAACCACGGCTCCTTGCTTGACTGCATGATGCCCGAGACGAGCGCGGTGGCGGTGGAGTAGGCGTCGTGCGTCCATTGCACGCTGGTCGGCGCGCAAGCTTCATCGGTGAGCTGGTTGGCGCCCGCGCCGGAGATCAGAAAAACGTGGGCGTTCGCGCGCACGAGCTCCTGTACTGCGAGTGCCGCACCGGAGCTGCCGCCATCCGCAATCGCCTGGACGCCGTCGTTGAACCATTTGCGCGCGAGCGAAGCCGCAACGTCCGGCTTGTTCTGATGGTCGGCCTGCAAGATCTCGATCGGCTTGCCATTGATCCTGCCGCCGAATTCGTCCGCAGCCATCCGCGCCGCTTCAACTGAACCCAGTCCCATGGCGGTTGCAAAGATGCCGTTCATGTCCGTGAGTACGCCGATGCGAATGGCATCGCCCTTGATCTCTGCGTGGGCAACTGAGCCGGTGAGAATGAGGGCGAGTAGCAACGCAAGCGTGGACTGTGTGCGGTGGCCGGCCATGTCGTTTCCTCGATCTGTTGTTGTGAGAATTCTTCCCGTCGTCGGTCGCGACATTTGTTCCGAGAGGCCGCTATGTGGGCTCGGCGATCACCGGATTGCGCAGCGTCCCAATGCCGGAAATTTCGATTTCCACCGTGTCGCCGGCGCGCATCCACAACGGCGGCGTGCGCTTCAGGCCGACGCCGCCGGGCGTACCTGCGACGATCACGTCGCCGGGGACGAGCGGGCATATGGTCGAGATGTATGCGATTAGTTCAGGGACGGCGGTGATCATGAGATCGGTGGTCGTATTCTGCACGACATTGCCGTTGAGGCGGGTCTGGAGCGTCAGCTTGGACGGGTCAGGGATCTCGTCGGAAGTAACGAGCCAGGGCCCAAAACTGCCGCTCTCGGCAAAGGTCTTGCCGGCGAGAAACTGGCTGGTGTGGCGCTGCCAGTCGCGGACGCTACCCTCGTTGTAGCAGGCGTAACCTACGACATGTTCGAGTGCACGGCTTGTTCGGATGTGGCGGCCGGTCTTGCCGATGATCACGGCAAGCTCGCCCTCATAGTCAAAATCGTCACTGACCTTTGGCTTTATGAGCGGCTGCTCATGTCCGACCTGACTGGACGCAAAGCGGGCAAAGAGGGCCGGCTTCTCGGTGACAGCGCGACCGACCTCTGCAACGTGATCGCGATAGTTGAGGCCAACGCAGATGATCTTGTCGGGATCGGGAATCACGGGCGCAAAGGAGATATTGTCCAGAGGATGATCGGGACGGCTTGAATCCACGATCTGTGCCGCATCCGCCAACCGATCGGCTTCGAGCAGCTTGCGCAGGGTTGGGCAGCCTTCGCGCCCGAGGCGAGCGCCAAGATCCACGACGCCATCGTCCTTGAGAGCGCCGTAGCTCGAACGGCCGTCCACCGTAAAAGAAAGCAATCTCATGATAGATCCTTCACCATTCTGAAGTGGGTCGGGCCGCACTCGGCACCTCAGCAGAGGCGCACGCCGTTGCGACCAGCAGGTCGAGTTCGAGATCGCTTCGCGCCGCGCCCCGCACATATCGGTCGGGGCGAATCAGCGCCGCATGCACGTTGTGCTCTCGCAACCAGTGGGGAATATCTGCTGCGTCCTCACCGCTCAGCACGTCCATTCCCGCCTGCGTGAGCGACGCACAGGCGCGCGCGGAGAGCTCCGCGGTTCTCTCGATCAGCAGGACGGGGGCGTACCCGGTTCGATCGTCGCTACGGCGGCCATCGGTCAGCATAAATTGCGGGGCAAGCTGTCCGGCGAGCGGAAGCGCATCAATCGCGAGGCCGGGCCCGAGTAAGGGCTTGCAAACCTCCAGCTTGAGCGGCGCATTCTCGCGCGCTTGGCCAGCCGATAGACCGGTATCCATGGCCTTGGTGTTGATCACGCCGCCGAGGCGGATCGCGAGCTCGATAAACTCGCGGACATGAGGCGAACGTTCGGTCTGATAGCTGTCGAGGAGTCTCGGATAGGCACGCTCGGCAATGACCTCGCCAAGCTTCCAGGCGAGGTTCGCGACGTCGCGGATGCCGGCGCACATGCCTTGGCCCAGGAACGGTGGCGTCTGGTGTGCGGAGTCGCCGGCGAGCAGGAGGCGTCTGTAGCGCCATTGCTTGGCGATGGCCGAATGGAAGGTATAGACGGCGGCGCGTTCGATCTCGGCGTCGTCAGGCGAGATCCAGCGGGACAGCAGCTCCCAAACCTTCGGGGGCTGCGTGATCGTCTGAGCATCCTCGTCCGGATGCACGGTGATCTCCCAGCGCCGGCGCTTTCCTGTGCCGCGGATGTAAGTCGCTGGCCGGCGGGAATCGCAATGCTGGATGCTGTGGTTGCCGAGATCGGGCCGCTCGCGCTGCAGCAGAGCATCGATCACCAGCCAGCGCTCGTGAAAGCCGAGATCGTCCATGCCGGACCCGATGAAGCGCCGCACCAGCGAACGGGCTCCGTCGCAACCGACCACGAATGCCGCGCGGACCTCCGAAATTTGCCCATTTGTGAGAGTCTCATAACGCACGCGCACGCCGCGGTCGTCCTGATCGAGCGCGAACACGTCGCAGCAGTTGCGGAGCTCTACGTTGGACCAGCGCCGCAGGCCGTTGATCAGAATGTATTCGAGATCGGGTTGGTGGAAGCGATAGCTGAGATGCCAGCCCATCGCCGTGAGCTCTGGGGAGCGCGGCCAGTCCAGGATGAGCCGGCCCTCGGCGTCGACGAAGCGCATCCCGGGGCTCACATTGACATGCGGCAGGATCGCCTCGGCGAGCCCAATGGTCTGAAAGATGCGCATGCATTCGTCGTCGAAATGCACCGCGCGCGGCAGATGATAGGTTCGTGCCTCGCGCTCCAGCACCAACGTCCGCACACCGCAGAGGCCGAGCAGATTGGCGAGCGTCGCACCGACGGGACCGCGCCCGACGATCACAACATCGAAGTCCAAGCCTGTGGATCTATCTTGCATGCCCGCATCTGTTCTCCGGACGGGCCGCGACGGCAACCCCCGACGCACAGACTGTCCGCCACGCGGACGGACGGGCTAAGAGTCGATGGGAATGGCCACGGCAGCCTCCCGCAGCGGCGCGACGAAGTTGGCGAGCGCCTCATTCAAACTAAGCGCCGAGCGGATCCAGATGATCGAGATGCAGCCGAATACGATCTCGTCGCGCACGATCGCCACCGCAATCGAAGAGGTCCTTGAATTGAATTCTCCCTCGCTGCGGACGCCATATCCGCGCTCGGCAGTCTCGGCGATCATGCGCTGCAAACGCGGTTGTTCGAGAAACGGGCGATCGTCGGCTTCGTCGATACGGCGCAAATGATTGACGATTAGGTCGCGTTCGCTTGAGCCGCAGGCCGCAAGATAGGCCCTACCGGCAGACGTGCGCAGCATCGGCAACCGCCGGCCGATCATTCCCCGGTCGATCGAGAGCGGACTGCGCGAATGCGTGGTCTCCTGGATGACCATCGCCGCATTCTCGTAGGTGGAAAGGTCGACCGGCCAGACCAGGCTCTTGCTGAGGTCGGCGAGGTAAGGCGCGGCGGCCTGGCAGATCACCACGCCGGGATCGTAGCCGTCGCCGAGGCCGAGTGCCCGGCGCGTGACGCGAAACCGATCGTCGCTGGCGCTGCGCGCGACATACCCGAGCTCCTCCAGAGTCTCGAGCAGCCGGTAGACAGTCGGGCGGGGGAGGTCGAGCCGGCGCGCCACGTCGCCGGCCCGGATGCCGCCCGAGCGGTTGACCTCGCGCAGCACGTCGAGACCCCGCTTGAACGCGCGGACGCCTTCCGACTGCCGCGGCGGTCCGCTCCGCGTCCGCTCCTTGGACACCCCGAAATTCCTCTCTTGTCCCCGCCCGCGCCGACAATATCCTCGTTGGAAACGCGAGGCGACTGCAAGACCGTACCTTAGTGGTGTATGGCGTTGAGGCAAACTTGGCGCCTGGGGGTTGGAGCCGTGCGGTCGCCGGAGGAAATGGGATGGAAATTTGCGCACTCGGCTACATCGGGATCAAATCGCAGCAGCTCGACGACTGGAGCCAGATGGCGACCCGCCTGCTTGGCATGCAGCAGGTCGACCGCGGTGGCGCGATCCGCGCGTTCCGCATGGATGACCGCAAGCAGCGGCTGATCGTGGAC
This sequence comes from Bradyrhizobium sp. UFLA05-89, assembly GCF_059803475.1. NCBI lineage: Bacteria > Pseudomonadati > Pseudomonadota > Alphaproteobacteria > Hyphomicrobiales > Nitrobacteraceae > Bradyrhizobium > Bradyrhizobium sp. UFLA05-89. The sequence continues at coordinate 6,354 of NZ_JBANBA010000053.1, forward strand.
GGCAGCAGCGACGCCGGCCTCGGTGTGATGGGCTGGGAAGTAGCGACCAGTGAGGACCTCGACCGCCTTGCTGCCCGCCTGGAGGATGCCAGCGTCAAGGTCAGGCGCGGTTTGCGCGCGCTCGCTGATGAGCGCCACGTCGGCGAGCTGATCTCGTTCAGCGATCCCGCCGGCAATCCGCTCGAAGCGTTCTGCAAGCCCGAACTTGCCTCCGAGCCGTTCCGGCCGGGACGGCCAATTTCGGGCTTTCGCACCGGCGCGCTGGGGATGGGCCATGCCGTGCTCAATGTCGAGGATGTCGAGGCGCTGCTGCCGTTCTACCGCGACGTGCTTGGATTCAAGGTGTCGGACTTCGGCCTGAAGCCGTATCGACTCTATTTCTTCCACGTCAACGGCCGCCATCACAGCTTCGCCATGGTCGGCTCGGGCAAGAAGGCGATGCATCATTTCATGGTTGAGGTCGGTAGCCTGGATGACGTCGGCCAAGGCTATGACCTTGCCCAGTTAGAAGAAGAGCGTATTGGCTATACGTTGGGGCGCCACACCAATGACCACATGACCTCGTTCTACGTCAGCACGCCTTGCGGCTTCTTCATCGAGTATGGCTGGGGCGGACGGGTCATTGATCCCACGAGCTGGCAGCCCCACGAGACCTTTGACGGGCCCTCGCTGTGGGGGCATGAGCGGTTGTACATGCCGGAGGAACAGCGCAAGCGTCTGCGCGAGATGCGTCTGGCGGCGGCATCGCGCGGGGTGCGCGTGCCGGATCCCAGCGTGCAGCCATTAAACTGCGCGTGGCTCGATGCGGTGATCGCGCAGGAATGATTGCCGAGTTCTGATCACCCTCCTTGGGATAGCCGGGGAATGTTGCGTGTTATCAACATCCCCTAGAGATTGTGTTAGCCTTTGGGCGCCGAGCCCTTCAAGGCATTCCATGCGGCCTGGTTGGCCTGGTCGAACGCCTTGCGGGATTCCGCGAGCGCCGCACTCAACACCGACCAGGACTCAGTGCCCGCCTGCTTTAGCTGCTGCACACGCGATTCCGCCTCGGACGCGTTGGTCTTCATCTGCTTGAGAGCTGCGTCGAAGTCGCCGGTGTGGGCCGCGGCAACTTTTCCGGCCGCCTCCCGGAACTTGTCCACTGCTTCGCCCCAGGCCTTTGCCTGCGCGGCGGCGACCTGCTTGAACGTGGCCTGCTGCTGCTCGATCTGTTTGCCGGCGCTTTCGAAGTAAGTCTTCATCTGCGCCTCGAACCCGTTCCACTGCTTCTCAAGGTCCGTCTTGGTGCGCGCCCAGGCAGCTTCGCCGGCTTGCGCTTGCGTCTTCAACTGCGCCTGGAATTCGTCGCGGCGCTCCTTCAGATCGGCGACGATCTGATCGGCTTTGACCTTGGACTCGGCCTTGGCCTCACCGGCTTTGATCTCGAACGAAGCTAGTGCGGCATCCATCTCGTCGATCCGCTCCTTGGCCCAGTTCAGATAAAAATGCATGCTGCTCTGCTGTGACATAGCCGTCTCCGTTGACTTGCTGAAGTGAAATGATCCCTGAGCTTGGCTTCGCTCGCGTTGACCTGCGTCAACCATGTCTCGGCTTGCAAGCTGCTGTGCGCCAATCAACTTGGCCCTCAAGCTGCCAGATGAGGAAAGGACATTGTCCTTTGTGGCAGGCAATTTGCTCGGGTGATGGCTGCTGCTGGCTTCGCATCACGCGCTCCGCCTCGATTGCAGCGTAGAAATCCTGCGGAGCCTTCAGCTCTGCCCTGGCGGGCAGCACGTCCTCGTTAAAGGCGTCCTCGCGCAGGCGCAAGGCCTTAGTCACGTTCTCATCTTCGGCGAGGGCGAGAAGCGTGCCTCTCGTAACATTGCGCTCCGAGCGGTTATGCCGGCGCAAGACCTCGCTGCCGTCGGGTTCATCGGTCTGGTTGCTGCTTACGGTGGGAGACATAGCTTTGACGTCCGGGTTGCGAGCCCACGACGGCATTAACGTGCCGTCGCGCGCTTCTGAAGCCGAATTGTACCGCTTTACGTGGCTGTCCAGCCGCCATCGACGGCCAGATTTGCGCCGGTGATCTGGGCAGCGTCGTCGCTGCACAGGAACAACGCGAGCGAGGCCACCTGTTCAACAGTGACGAATTCCTTGGTGAGCTGCGCTGCGAACAGGACGTCGTTAATCACCTGATCCTCTTCATGCGCCGCGCCTCCATCGTATTCGGGATTTGCTTTTCCACGAGCGGTGTCCAGACTAGCCGGGGCTGATGCAGTTGCAGGTGATCTTCGATCTGGCGAGCTCCAATGCGACTGTCTTGGTGAGACCGGCGATGCCGTGCTTGGCCGCTACATAGGCGGACTTGAACGGCGAGGCGACCAGCGAGTGCGCTGAGGCCGTGGTGATGATGCGGCCCCAACCGCGCTTCTTCATGCCGGGCACGGCAGCGCGGATGGCATGGAAGGCGGCGGAGAGGTTGATCGCGATGACCGCGTCCCACTTCTCGACCGGAAACTCCTCGATTGGAGAGACGTGCTGGATACCGGCATTGTTGACGAGGACGTCGACGCTACCAAGCGTCTTCTCGGCAAGGGAGACGAGATCGGCGATCTCTTTCGGCTTCGCCATGTCCGCGGGCGAATAGATTGCCTTTACCGCAAAATCGTGCTCGATCGCAGCGCGCTCCTTCTCGACGTCGGCCGGCGCACCCATCCCGTTGAGCACGATATTGGCACCGGCGCCCGCGAATGCGCGGGCGCACGCAAGGCCTATGCCGCTGGTTGAGCCGGTTACGACGGCCGTTTTACCCTTCAGAATTCCCATCTCGTTTACCTTATCTGTGGCTCGCAAGAAAAATCGAAGATTTGCCAGCCGGAACGTCCTTCCGGCTTCCCGCGACGTTCTTTTTAGAAGACCAGAGCTTTTTCCTCGGCCCGAAGCGAGCGTCGAACCGGTTGTTGCAGATAGTCGTGGACCACTTTCCCGAGACCGAGCGTGAGGTCTGCTAGGATGTGAACGGCGGAGACGATCTCCAGGACCGGCAACTCGGCAACGGGTGCCAGAGCGTGGGGCATCAAGGCGAGAGCTGCCGGCCCAGTCCAGGCTCCTTTCAGCACGATGTCCTCGAGGTGGTATTCGACGAGTTCGCAGATGCGCGGACTGCCATCGACGTGAGGAATGATCTTGAGCAGGAAGTTCGGCTCGTTGAGAGCGGCGTTGACGTTCGCCAGCTCGGCCTCACGGTGCTTGTAGCCCATTGTGCCCGTTGCGATCCGGACTGGACCGTAATCCAGCGTGCCGATCAGCGTGTCGATTTCGGTTCGTAAGGTCGGCTGCGCGAGCTTCTTCGGAAAACCCCAGAGCTCGCGTCCACCTGCAATGGGCCCCTCGTCGTTGAGAAACATGCAATGCGTGTAGCCGCCCTTGCGCCCGCGGAAAGAGATGGGGATGACCTGGCCGCTTTCCGTGTAATCGCCGAAGCCGTTGGAGTCCGGCATACGAATGAACTCGTATTTGACGAGTGCCTCGCGGCCGTCGATTTCGAGCGGTTCGGGCACGACTGCGCGCAGCTTTGCCGGATCGGTGCGATAGGTAATGATCAGGTACTCGCGATCGGTGAACCGGTAAGGCCCCGGCGGATAGACCGGGTTGGTGAGCGGCATCGCAAAAGCCCGCTGTTTGACGTCAATTTCACGCATTCGCGTTCTCCCAAAAGGTTGGTCCGCCGAGCTACTCGCGGCCATCATGCTCAAGATCAAAGGTGAAGACGCCGTCGGGGCTGGAAGGACGAGCAAGCACCTCGGGATGACGCAGCGTGCGCAGCGCGTCGTGATAGCCAGCGCGCCAGTGGTCCTGCATCGAGAGGCGGGAGAATTCGTAGTCCTTGGAGTGGCCCTCGTGGTTCCGCGCGCGATAGATCAGGTGAACGATGTTGTAGACATTCTGGGAGACGGCCGTGCTGAGGAGCTTCACGTCCTCGTGTTCGCTGAGATCTTCGGGAAGGCGGCCTAATAGATCGGTAAGCGCGCGACGCAGGCGCTGCACACGCTTGAACTGGTCGGTGCTGGCGCGCGTACGGCTCGAATACTGGATCTCCTTATGGCGAGTGACGACTTCGGCCATGTTGCGGGGAATTTGACCGCGCGCGCTCCAGAGATCGACCTGGAACGCAAGCATGTCCTGCGCGGCGCCCCAATCGATCACCCACTGCAACGGCGTATTGGAAACGAGACCTCCGTCCCAATAATGCTCGCCCTCGATCTCCACCGCGGGAAAGCCAGGAGGCAGCGCGCCGCTCGCCATGATATGCTCCGGCCGGATCGTATGCGACGTGTTGTCGAAATAGACGAAGTTGCCAGTTCGCACGTTCACCGCACCCGCGCTAAAGCGCGTCGTTCCTGCGTTGATGCGATCGAAATCGATCAGTCGTTCCAGCGTGGTCTTGAGCGCACCGGTGTCGTAGAAGCTGGTGGCATCGCTCGTTCCATCGGCGTGAAGCCAGGGTAGAAGGGGGCGCGCGGAGAAAAATCCGGTTGCGCCGCATGCCGCAGCAAAGCCCGCGCTCATCTGGTTGATGAGATTGCGCGTATTGTCGCTGCGCGTCCAATCGAGGAGGGGACCGCCGGACCAGTTCCACGGGCCCGTCGACGTCACCTGCGCCCAGAACTCACGCAGTCGCTCGACCCGGGCTTCGGGCGGATTGCCGGCAATGATGGCAGCATTGATGGCTCCGATCGAAATGCCGGCAACCCAATCGGGGTGGATATCGGCTTCCGCCAGGGCGTCGTAGACGCCGGCCTGATATGCTCCGAGGGCGCCGCCGCCCTGCAAGAGCAGAGCGATGCAATCAAAGGGTAACCGCCGCTGAGCGGTTGTGAGGTGAGGTCGAGGTTGGAAGTTCATGACGGGCGTGCTCTTGAGTTTGCAATGGCGTGAGGCCGATGATGTCGGCTGATCGGATACGAGAAGATCGTCCGAGGTGCTGAGCAGGAGATAACTAAAGCGACCACTCCCTGAGTGGTTTCGCGTGCGTCACTGCTGCTGGCGACTCCACCTCGTGTGGCTGTTTGCCGTCAGTTTGGGGCTTCGCGCCGATATGCAGAGGTGGCCGGCCGACAGCAGTGCAGGCAGATTTGCCGTGGCGCGGGTGGTCAGTTGCCGAATCGGGCAGCGGATGGCCCGGTGGCGCATCTGGAAGCAAGCTCGCGCATGCAAGCGTGGCGACCAGGGCGAAGCTCAGGCATGCGAGCCGCGGCTCCGGTCTCAACCGACCGGCCAGATTTCGAATGATGGACACAGGTTGACCTCAGAAAGAAAATATACCGTATAGTTTATTTACTAGCGGATAGGGTGCTAAAGCAACTCACGAGGTCGTGCGTTGGTCGGTCGTGTCACCGGTCGAGCTGGGGCGACGCCTGCTTTCCGACTTTGGGCGGCTCGAGCATGACCTCCTTCAGGCGATCGCCGCTGGCGACGACGATCACGAAGTTCAATTTGCCGTCCTGCTTTATCAGTCCTCCGGCCAGCGCGTTGCCTTCGGCGGCCTTTTCGGCGACCCTCACGGCATCCGACAGCTCATGCTTGATCCACTTCAAGGCGATGATGTTGGAGAGGTCTTCTCGATCCAGCTCCTTCAACGACGAAGCAACTTCCTTATTTGTCACGCTTCCGGTGTTCGCATCTATGACGTTTTCCCAGACCCGCTCATCCTTCACTGTGCGCACGCGATAGACGGATGGACCGGGTGTCTCGAAGCTGACGTCCGCGGTCTTCGAGCCCTCATGCAGGTGCTCGGCGATCGCAATCGCCTGGCTGAGGGGCACCTGCGTCGCCCGAAATTGCTCGAGCACGCGACGAATCGCCTTCTCCTCGCTCTCGCTCTGCGCGACTGCGCCTCGACTTTCGGCGTCCACAAGCGCGCGGCTAACCTCGGCGGCCGCGCCGGTCGCGGCGAGCGTGGCAGACATTAGCAGGACGGCGAATAGGAGCTTCTTCCGCATTGGTAAGTCCTTAGTTTCAGCCACTAACGGTGACGAGTAAATTGACGTGAGGGGACGAGAAGGCATTGAGGCAAGAACCGCGCTCGCGGCTCCAATGGCACCAGCCGACAGGCCTATCCAACCTCGGACCACGAACGGATCGTCGCGGCTTCCCTTTCCGTGACTGAGTGGGCTTGTGCTCTGCTGCCGAGCTGAGCCCGCCGCGTCTCCTGTCTGGACCCGTCGGATCGGTAGCAGGCGGTCTCAGCTCCGCCATGCTTTCGCGGAGGCGTAAGTTAGTCGGTGCCGTGGCGCGACTACTGTCGGCGACATCGGTGTGCCCGGGCAGACCCGGCGGTTGTGCGGCATCGACCACGGCCGCGCCCGGGGTCTTCGAGAGAGCCCCGGCGATTGCGTTGTCCGCGAACACCGCGACGGGCTGGTTGGTGTCGATGATGGCCGCTTCTGGTTGCTTCGCATCGGAATGGATGCGGATCGGCGGGAGGACCGGGGCCGATTCTGCGAACCTGCCGGGCAGTGGCGCGGGAAGTACCCAATCCGCTGCCAGCAGCAGCAACAGCAACGCTCCCCCGACCGAGAGAAAATAACTCCGCAACGGAAGTTCGGCCTCGACCAAACTGCTCGCGTGCCGCGACAGAACGGATTTCCTGCTCATGACAGCGGGCTCCCGACGGTAGAATGACGGTGGTTCATTGTCAGATGCTCCAGGGTCGGGGACGTTTGCGCGCGAGTGCGACATCGACGTAGCCGCGCTCGTCAAGCCATTCTCTTGGGCAACAGGTGGTGGCCGCCGGGTCGCTCGTGTATCCGTCGCGCGCGAGAGCCGATCGAGTGCCCGTGAGCCCAGTCCAGATTTCACGCCCAGTGGTCGGATCGATTTCGATGACGTCGAAGACTTCGATGTAGTTCAGCATGTGGATCTCGGGCGTAATCGTCAGGCAGCGCGCCGCGCGGTTTGGTCGACATCCTCGAGCTCAACTCCCCTGCGCACGAGCTCCGACTCGACCATGTCGAATACGTATTCAACCGGTGCCAGCCAGAGCGTGACCCAACAGATAATGCAATCGCGGACGAGTAGCAGCGCCGACGTCATGGGGCAGCCCTCCGTTTGCCGGCGTATGCCAAGGCCGGTGGTTCGCGGTCGACGAGCGCGTGTACCCAGGCGAGCAATGAAATCGAGATGCCCAGTAGCAGGCTCACACCTACGAGAAACAGCGCGACGACCAGATTGAGGAACGCGACCGCAAGTGCCGGCCAGGGATTTTCCCTCGCAAGCGACAACAACAAGGTTGACATTTCCCAACTCCTAAATAAACTATACCGTATATTTCATATACAGCCTGGACCCCTAGGTCTGTCAAGTCTGCAGACTCACAAGCGTGTGTTCGGGCGAGGAACGGCGGGGATTGCGGAGCCTGAGGCTGCGCTTCTCGATCGAAAAACGGCTGCGTGAAGCAGGGAAAGGGTTCGCTATGTTCAAGTCCGCCTTTGTCTACACCGTGGTGGTGCTGGCCTCGCTCAACAGCGCGAGTGCCTTCGCACAGGAAGAGCGCGGGACGCCCGAGCAAAGGGCGGCATGTGCGCCGGACGCATTTCGATTATGTGCCAGCTACTTCCCCGACCCGACGCGGGTGGAGGCCTGTCTGAGGCAACGAAAGTCGGATCTCAGCGAGGCCTGCCGATCGGTGTTCGAGCAGGGTGCGGCCGCTGCCGCGGTTAAAGCCAGATAGAGGGACGTGTGCCCGAAGCGGCGGATGGGAGCGTTTCTCGGCAAAGTCGCCGCGATTCTCGGTCCTGTCGGGCACCAAACAAGGATGAGCGCCATGAGTACAATGTATGTTCCTGCCTTGGCCGCCTTCGGCGGCTCAGCTTTTGGGGCAGTCTCGACAATCATCAGCGGGTGGATGACAAGGCGCCGGACGCTGCGCGAGCGCCACCATGCCCATGCCTTCTCGAAGCGCGAAAAGCTGTATCGTAGCTTTATCGAGGAGGCCTCGCGACTTTACGCCGACGCGCTCGTCAGCGATCGATCCGAGATCCCTGCGCTCGTGCATCTGTACGCGCTGATTGGTCGCATGCGTGTTTTGTCCAGCGATGAGGTGGTTCGCGCGGCAGAGCGGGTAGGCCGTCTGATCGTCGAAGCCTACCTTGCCCCGAACAGATCATTCGTCGACTTGCCCAGTTTCATGGAAGAGATGGACCCGTTGCGAGAGTTCGGGGAAGCGTGCAGGCGCGAACTGCAGATCATTCCGTCCCGCTGAGGCCAGACGTGATGAAACGACAGCCAGCGCCTCGGAATAGTTCGTCTAGTCCGCATCGACGCATCATTGATGCGGCGGTTCGTTCATACCGCGACTTCGGATACAGGAAGACAACGGTGGCCGATGTCGCGCGAGGAGCATCGATGTCTTCGGCCAACGTCTATCGGTTCTTTCTCTCAAGGCGAGCACTTGAAGAGGCCGTCGTAGCGGAACTGCTGGAGGAAACATTCATGGCAGCTGCAACAGCGGTTCGCAGGGATGCCTCGGCTTTGCAGCGGCTAGCCGGTACCTTCAGGGCATTGTCGCAAGTGCATGATTTTCGGGTGGCGAACGACACCAGATTGCACGAACTGGTGGCTGCTGCGGTGGCTGCCAATTGGCCGGTTAGTCTTGCCTACGCCGACAGGGTCCGCGGAGTGGTGCGGTCCATCATCGCTGCTGGACAAGCCAGCGGCGAGCTTCGACCGGGCAATCCGACGGTGCTGACATGCTGTTTGCTGGAAGCGATGGATACCTATGTCAACCCGTCACAGACCAGATCGTTGACGGTCCGGCCAACCTTCGAAGAGATGATGAAGTTTTGCATGGGCGCGCTCCGCTATGGAATGCCCCTCCAATTGGTGGATGTGCAGCCTGATCTACGTCGAGCGACGGTCTACCAGAGCTAATCGGCCTGCCTACTCATGGCGTCCAGTCTGCCTCACAAGCTGCGAGAAAAAAGCCGACGCGTTCGCGCATGAAAGAGGGCAGCTCCTTTTTCAAATCTTTCGGTGGTTCGCCCACCAGAGACCGAAACAGCATCGGAAGCAGGATCAAATCCAGGAAGATCTGAGCGGTGGCGAGACTTCGCTTCCCGCTAAAGGGACCTTTGGGTGAGCGCGCGAGCCTCTGAGTTGCTTCGTTCAAAAGCTGGGAAACGGCGCTTACGGAGCGGTCTCGCGCAGCGTCGTGCACGTTGCGGCTCAACTCTGGGAAGCGCTGCGCCTCGGCAATCGTGGCGCGAACCATGCCAAGAGATTCCTCAATCACCCTTTCCACGATTGCCGTGCCAAGGCTCATGAGCTTGTCATGGAGCGTGCGGCCTTCAGGAGTGAAGCCCTCGAAATCCGTCAACCCGCTGATGGTGCGGGCTACGACCGCCGCGAACAGCGCTTCCTTGCCGGGGAAGTGGGCATAGATCGTCGGCTTGCTCGCGGGAGCCATCTCAGAAATGTCGTCGATGCTGGCGCTCCGATAGCCCTTCTCGAGAAACAGCTGCTGGGCCGCATCGAGAATGCGGGTCTGCGCGTCGCCGGCAAGATCCTTGGGCGGCCGGCCCCGCTTCGGGCTGATGGTCTTCTTCATACGTCGAACTCCCAGTCACGAGTCTGTGCGCGTCTGCTTCCGACTTGACACGGGCCTTGGAAAAATGCAAGAAAAAGAAAATATACGGTGTAGTATATTTAACGCTGCCCTGGCGGCATCGGCGGCTGCGCCGGATGGTCGGGGGCGCAAAGGGTAGGCGTTCGGCCCGATCATCCGAATCGATTGTGGAGATTGTCGTGACTATGTTCACCCCAGACCCGCAGGCTTTGCAGGAAGGTGCCCTGCTGCGCGATCTGCATCACAGGGTCTCCAATGGAGTCGCCTCGGCCATTAGCTTGGTTTCTGCCGCGGCCATTCGAGTCGAGGGACCGGAGGCGAAGCACGCCTTAAGCGACGTCGTCGAACTGCTGCATGGCTACGCCGACGTGCACCGGGCGCTGGCGATGCCGGGGCGCGAGACGCTAATCCAGGCTTCGACCTATGTCCGCAAACTGGGCTGCGCCATGCGCCGGGCGCTCCTGGATCGAATGGACATTCAGCTTGCATTTGCAACCCAGTCACTCGCGCTTCAACCGGAGCGTTGCTGGCGGCTTGGCCTGATCGTCCATGAACTCGTGACCCATGCGGCAAGGCACGCCTGTTTCGAAGGGCGTGCCGGACAGATCAAGATCAAGCTGACGCGCATCGGTGCCCTGGCGAATTGCGTGATCGTGGATAACGGCTCGCGCTCCGCACGGGACGCCTCGGACAATAAATTGCGAATTGCCAAAGACCTTGCCAGAGCCCTCGGTGGTCGAATCGAGCAGGGTTTTGGAACCGAGTTCACGTCGGTTGTCCTGTCGTTCCCACTGACCGAGCGCGAGCGAGGCGCGAACTGGACTATCGCAACGCGTCAGTTGAAGCCCCCGCGCAGTACGCGAGCGATTGGAAAGCTCGCTGCGAGAGCGATCGCCCTCGATCAAGGCAGCCGCCTTGTTGCAAGCCAACCCGAACGGAAGCTTTCTCGCCAGCACGGGGGCGAATTGGCTGTTCCGCGCCAGGCCCCTGATGTGCTGGGCGAGTTGTTGTCACCTCCCCATCGCACGGACGCGCCATGACATTCCAGGCTTCCAATAATACCCGCAACCTTCGATCTCGAGGTGCGTCGAAGGCTCTCGTCGTAGCGGTCGCGCTTGTCGCAACCGCGCTGGGCGGCTGCAATGACCACGCCGCACCGACGAGCAGCCGCGCAGCGATTGTCCGCACGGCGGTCGTGCAGCCGCGGGAACGGCAGGCCTCCCTCACGTTGACCGGCGAGGTCCAGGCGCGCTTCCATGCCGATCTCTCGTTCCGCATCAGTGGCCGCGTGATTGCGCGCATGGTCGATGTCGGCGCGCACGTTAACGCAGGCGAGGTCCTGGCGCTTATCGATCCGGCGGAGCAGCAGGCCGATGTCGATGCCGCGACTGCGGCAGTGGCGTCCGCGGAAGCTCAATTGCGTGTGGCGAAAGCTACCTTCGAGCGGCAGAAAGCGCTGATCGCAAGCGGCTTCACCACCCGCACGGTCTACGATCAGGCACAGGAAGGCTTGCGAGCTGCGGAAAGCGAGTTGGAGGCGGCAAAAGCGCAGCTTGGCACGTCGAGGGACGCGCTTGGCTATACCACATTGCGCGCCGAGGCGGACGGCGTCATCACCGCACGCAACCTGGAGGTCGGCCAAGTGGTGCCGGCGGCGCAACCCGTATTCTCGCTGGCGCACGACGGAGAGCGGGATGCCGTCTTCGACGTCTACGAATCCGCCTTCCTTGGCCAGACCGCCAGCCGCAACGTCGTGCTGGCGCTGGTCTCCGATCCAAGCCTGACGGCGATCGGGCAGGTCAGGGAAGTCTCGCCGGCCGTTGACGCGAAGAGCTCCACTATCCGCGTCAAGGTGTCGATCCAGGATCCGCCGGCCGCGATGACGCTCGGCAGCGCCATCGCAGGAACGGTGAGGGCCGTGCCGCAGCAGCAGATTGCGCTGCCCTGGAGCGCATTGATGGCGGCGGGCGAGGAGGCCGCCGTCTGGACCGTCGACCCCTCGACACGAACCGCGTCGCTGAAGCCGGTAACGCTCGGTGGCTACGAGGCGGGCGAGGTGTTGATCAAGGCGGGGCTCGAGCCCGGCGAACGCGTCGTGATCGACGGCGGCAAGCTATTGAGCGTTGGCCAGCTTGTGACCTTTGAAGGAGACCGGTCATGAAGATCCAGGTCATGATCGCCGGCACGCTGGCGCCGGCATTGCTGCTCGCCGGGTGTCATGAGGAGACGAAGGCGCCGGAGCCGGTTCGACCCGTGCTCTCAATGCTCGTTGAGCCGAACCACGGAGATCGGACGGTTGCCGTCGGCGTCGTAGAGCCCCGCTACAAGACCAATCTCGGCTTCCGCGTGCTCGGACGGCTGACCTCGCGCCCCGTCTATGTCGGCGATCTCGTCAGCGAAGGCCAGATTGTCGGCGCCCTCGATCCCACGGCTCTCGACCTTGCCGTCCGCTTGGCAAGAGCGCAGCTTGCGAAGGCCCAGGCGCAGCTTGCAACGGCAAAAGCGACGGAGGAGCGGCAGCGCACGCTCATCACCAGCGATGCGACCACCAGGCAGACGCTGGACAATGCCGAGCAGGCCCGCGCCGGTGCCGAAGCAACCGTCGCGCACGAACAAGCGAACCTGACCAAGGCGATCGAGCAGCTCGGATATGCGCAGATCAAGGCCGACTTCGGTGGCGTCGTCACCGCAGTCGGCGCGGAAGTCGGCCAGGTGGTCTCCCCCGGCCAAAGCGTGGTCACGGTCGCAAGGCCCGAAATCCGCGAAGCCGTCGTCGATATCGGCGAGGATCTTCCTGCTCCGCTCGAAATCGGTCTGCCGTTCACCGTCAGCCTGCAACTCCTTCCAGCGGTTCAGGTCGAAGGCAGGGTTCGCGAAATCGCGCCGCAGGCCGATCCGGTGACGCGCCTGCGACGAGTTCGGATTGGGCTCGACAACCCCCCGGAAAGCTTCCGTCTCGGCGCAACCGTCACGGTAAAGTTGGGCAAGGATCAGACCCCGATCCTGCGCCTGCCCGCATCGGCCGTGCTCGCAAAGGACGGCGCCAATTTCGTCTGGGTGGTCGATCAGCCCGCCAGCACCGTGTCGCTGCAGAAAATCGATGGCATCGCCGACCCAAGCGGAATTCGCATCATCGCCGGACTTGCTCCCGGCGCGCGCGTCGTTACCGCCGGCGTCCACAGCCTCAACTCGGGACAGCAAGTCCGTATCGAACAGGATCAGAAACCATGAAGTCGTTCAACCTTTCCGACTGGGCGCTCGGCCATCGCTCGCTCGTCTGGTATTTCATGATTGCCTTCATGGCGGCAGGCCTTTTTGCCTACCTCCAGCTCGGGCGGCAGGAAGATCCTGATTTCACCATCAAGACCATGGTGATCCAGGTCCAGTGGCCCGGCGCCTCACCCGAGGAGATGACACGCCAGGTCACAGACCGGATCGAGAAGAAGTTGGAAGAGCTGGAATCGCTCGACTACACCAAGAGCGTGACGGTCGCAGGCCAGACCACCGTCTTCGTCTACTTGCGCGACAGCACCAAGGCGGCGGATGTGAAGCCCACCTGGGTCCGAGTCCGCAACATGATCGCGGACATCAAGGGCGACTTCCCGCAAGGCGTGATCGGACCCGGTTTCAATGATCGCTTTGGCGACGTGTTTGGCAACATCTACGCCTTCACCAGCGACGGCTTGAGCCAGCGACAGCTCCGCGATGAGGTCGAGGATATCCGAGCCAAGGTGCTGACCGTGCCTGATGTCGGCAAGGTCGACATTCTCGGCGCACAGGACGAGGTGATCTATCTCGAATTCTCTACCCGAAAGGTTGCGGCTCTCGGCCTCGACGTTCACTCGATCATGAACTCACTGCAGGGGCAGAACGCCGTCGCGCCATCTGGCGTGCTCCAGGAGGGACCGGAGCGGATCAGCGTCCGCGTCAATGGACAGTTCACCTCCGAGGCGAGCCTGAAGGCGGTCAATCTGCGCATCAACGATCGCTTCTTTCCGCTAACGGACGTTGCGACCATCACGCGCGGCTACGCCGATCCGCCACAGACTCTGTTCAGGTACAACGGCCAGCCTGCGATCGCGCTCGCGATCGGCATGAAGTCCGGCGCCAACCTGCTGCATTTTGGCGAGGCGCTGAAGGAGGAGATGACGAAGATCATTGCCGACCTGCCGATCGGGGTCGGCGTGCACCTGGTTGCTGATCAGCCGGTGGTGGTCGAGCATGCCGTCTCCGGCTTCACGGAGGCGTTGTTCGAGGCCGTAATCATCGTGCTCGTGATCAGCTTCCTCAGCCTCGGTTTGCGCGCCGGACTCGTGGTCGCCATCGCCATTCCGCTGGTGCTTGCCATCACGTTCGTGGTGATGGCCTATTGCGGCATCTCCCTGCAGCGCATTTCGCTGGGTGCGCTAATCATCGCCCTCGGCCTTCTGGTCGACGACGCCATGATCGCCGTCGAAATGATGGTGGCGCGGCTCGAGGTCGGCGATCCCCTCGAAAAGGCGGCAACCCATGTCTATACCTCGACCGCGTTCCCCATGCTGACCGGTACGCTGGTGACTGTGGCCGGGTTCATCCCGATCGGGCTCAACAGCAGCAATGCCGGCGAGTTCACCTTCACGCTTTTCGTGGTGATTGCGGTCTCTCTGCTGGTGTCGTGGATCGTAGCCGTGCTGTTCACGCCATTGCTCGGCGTCACCATCCTTCCGGCCAAGATAAAAGGCCATCATGAGCAGAAGGGCCGCGTCACGCAAATGTTCGCGCACCTGCTACTGTTCTGCATGCACCACCGCTGGAGCACCATTGCGGTGACGGTTGCGGCTTTCCTGTTCGCTATGGTGGGTCTGCAGTTCGTGCAGCAGCAGTTCTTTCCGTCATCGGATCGTGCCGAGCTCGTGATTGATTGGAACCTGCCGCAGAACGCCTCGATTACCAACACCAATGCGCAGATGGCTCGCTTTGAGCGCGAGCAGTTGCAGGGCAACGCTTCCGTCGATCACTGGTCGACTTATGTTGGCGTTGGAGCCCCGCGGTTCGTGCTGTCCTTCGACTTGCAGACTGCAAACACCTGGTTCGGACAGCAGGTAATCGTGACCAAGGGCGGCATCAAGGCGCGCGACAAGATCAAGGCCGAGTTCGAGGACTATCTGAAGAAAACGTTTCCGGGGACCGACACCTACGTCAAGTTGCTGGAGGTCGGGCCGCCCGTGGGACGTCCGGTTCAGTATCGCCTGAGCGGGCCCGATATCGCCAAGGTCCGCGAGCTTTCCCAGAAGCTCGCCGGCATCGTCCGGAGCAGTCCCGATCTTGGCAACGTGGTGTTCGACTGGATGGAGCCTGCCCGCGTCGTCAAGGTCGACGTCCTCCAGGACAAGGCGCGCCAGCTCGGGGTGACGTCGGAAGACATTGCCACGACCCTGAATTCCGTGCTCGAGGGCTCGCCGATCACGCAGGTGCGCGACAGCATCTATCTCGTCAACGTCACGGGACGCGCCACTGCGCCGGAACGGGCCTCGATTGATACACTCCGCGATCTGCAGTTGACCGGCCTCGGCGGGCGGTCCGTGCCGCTCGGCGCCGTCGCCAATCTGCGCTACGAGCTTGAGCAGCCGACGATCTGGCGGCGAGCGCGGATTCCCACGGTCACGCTGAAAGCTGCCGCTATCACCAATGTCCAGCCGAAGACGATCGTGGACGCGCTGGCGCCGAAGGTCGCAGAATTTTCCAAGGAACTGCCGGCAGGGTATTCGATGAAGATCGGTGGCTCCGTCGAAGAAAGCGCCAAAAGCCAGGCGCCGATCCTCGCCGTCGTTCCGCTCATGCTGTTCGTCATGGCCACCGTGCTGATGGTCCAGCTACAGAGCTTCTCGCGGCTGTTCCTGGTGTTTGCCGTTGCGCCGCTCGCGCTCATCGGCGTCGTCATGGCGATGGTCCCGAGCGGTGCGCCGCTCGGCTTCGTCGCGATCCTTGGCGTTCTGGCGCTGATCGGCATTCTGATCCGCAACTCGGTGATCCTGATCGTGCAGATCGAAGATCTGAAGAAGGAGGGATGGCCGGCCTGGGATGCCGTGGTCGAGGCCACCGAGCACCGCATGCGTCCGATTCTGTTGACCGCGGCCGCCGCAAGTCTCGCGCTCATTCCAATCGCCCGCGAGATTTTCTGGGGCCCGATGGCCTACGCCATGATGGGCGGCATCATCGTTGGCACGCTGCTGACGCTGTTGTTCCTGCCGGCGCTGTATGTTGCGTGGTTCAGGATCCACCCTGACCAGGGCGATGAATCGCCTGCGCATGAACCTGAAGCGTTTGCGCATGAAAAGCAGGCCGAACAGATAGCCGCTCACGACGCGCCAGAGCTGCTGCTCGAGACGCAAATCTAGAACGGAGACGACGATGCCCTCGAAGAGATTCTTGACCTTTGCCGTCGGTGTGACGCTCGGAACGATTTTGCCCGTGCCCACTGCGGCCTTTGCGCAATTTCCTCCACCTCCGCCGATGGCGCCCGCCGGACCTCCTCCGATGCCCGCCGCAGGTCCGCCGGCCTTCGCAGGCCCTCCTCAGCCTGGCCCTCGCGCCGGCCTCGGCGATCCAGCGCCTCGCCTCGGTCCGGCGGCCGGGCCGCGCGCTGATTTCACCGCGGCCAGAAGCATTGGCGGCACGCCGGCAGTCGTAAACTCGGCGCGCGCCGCGTCGGTCAACATCAGCCGCTCCGGAGCCTACGGCTACCATGTCGGTGGAGCGCAATATAGTCGTCGCGCGGCTTACGCTGCTTCTGCTTACATAACCGGCGCTTACGCTGGCTATGCGTCTAGTAGTGTAGCTCGCGCTACGGCTATTATTCCGGTAGTGACTGCCAATATGTCTACAGGCGTTATCGGCGCATTCTAGTTTGCGACTAGCTCCACTTGTAAGCGCAAACGTTATGCAACGCAGTTTGCCCGCGCAGCCCGGGTGCAGGATGGCTATGGTGGTGCGACGAATGCCCATTTTCGACCGGATAAGGCCAGGTGCGACACAAGGGCCAAGCGGAAGTGAAGCGACACGCAACTCCCTATGCCGAAATGCGGTGAGGCATCGTGCTGCCCATGATAACCAAGGGGCTCCGGTTGAATGAGCTGGCGGAAAAATCCTGAGGATGCGATGCTGCTCCTCGAACAATGCCCGTGGCCGCATGTGTTCGAGCGGCGGTTAGACCCGACGCTGAGACAGAGCCTTGTCATCGGCGTGCTCTTTCACGTTCTGCCTTGGAAGCGTATCGTTTCGATCGACCGAGGTCGCCTTCAGCGGCCCCGTGGTTCAGAAGATTCTCGTCGATCTCAGAAACTCTCGAAAAGAACCGGGAGGGACCCCTCATGGATGTCGCAAGGCTAAAATATTACGGGTGGGGCCGTGAAGGAGAAGGCATGAGCGCAGAGGAGCGAAACTTCGTTCTCGGCCGCTATCATGCGAAGTTTGGAACTGGCGAGTTCGATACGATCGCAGTCCCGCGCCTTGAAGACCTCTTCCTGCGGGAGCCGCGCGTGCTGCCGCCGGCTTCGCTGTCACCCTTCTGCACGGCGGAACGCTACGATCGCGCCGCGCACACCTATGGCAAGTCATATCCGGACTACGTCAGAGCGATGCTCGGCAACTACGATTGTGCGCCCGACGTCGTGGCCTATCCGCGAAATGAGGCGGAGATTTCCGCTGTGATGGACTGGGCGGGTTCTGTCGGCGCTTCGCTGACGCCTTTCGGGGGCGGATCCAGTGTCTGCGGCGGAGTCGAGCCGCGGGTTGACGGCATCAAGCATAAATCTGCCGTTACCCTCGACCTGCGCAATCTCGCTAAAGTCGTCGAAGTGGATCCGGTATCCCGCGCTGCATTGATTGAAGCCGGCACCTTTGGCCCATCTTTGGAAAACCAGCTCAAGCCCCATGGTTTCACATTGCGGCACTTCCCGCAGAGTTTTGAATATTCGACGCTCGGCGGCTGGATTGCGACCCGATCGGGCGGCCATTTCGCCAGCCTTCACACTCACATCGACGATTTCGTCGAAAGCCTGCGCGTCGTGACGCCAGCTGGTGTGGTCGAAACGCGCCGGCTTCCCGGGTCGGGTGCGGGTCCGAGTCCCGACCGGATGTTCATCGGCTCGGAAGGAGTTTTGGGTGTGATTTCGCGCGCCTGGATGCGATTGCAGCCCCGTCCAAAATTCCGCGCCGGCGCGTCCGTTCGTTTTCCGTCGTTCTTCGATGCTGCGCGCGCCGTGCGTGCAGTCGCGCAAGCGGGCCTCTATCCATCAAATTGTCGGATCCTGGACTCACAGGAGGCCTTTAACACTGGTGCAGCCGATGGGAGCGTTGCCATCATGGTGCTCGCGTTCGAGTCGGGCGATCATCCGATGGACGCCTGGATAGCGCGCGCGCTGGAATGCTGCACCGACCATCGGGGAACGCCGGAGCCGGCAAAGGCGAGCGGCGCGCATCTGGAAGGTGCGGCGGGCATCTGGCGCAATGCATTCATTCGGATGCCCTATGCGCGCGAATTTCTAACGCCCGCAGGCCTCATCAACGATACGTTCGAGACTGCCGTCACCTGGGATCAGTTCGAAGGCTTTCACGACAACGTCAAAGGGGCGACCGAGCGCGCCATTCTTGAAGCAACTGGCGTCAGGGGTGAAGTCACTTGCCGTTTCACCCACCTCTACCCGGACGGGCCTGCACCCTATTTCACTTTCCATGCTCTTGGTCGCCACGGCGGACTTCTCGAGCAGTGGCAGGCCATCAAGAACGCGGCAAGCGACGCGCTGATCGCGGCAGGTGGCACAATCACGCATCATCATGCGGTCGGCCGCGATCACAGGCCGTGGTATGACCGGCAACGGCCGGAGCTTTTCGCAGCCGCATTGCGGGCAGCCAAGCGGGAACTGGATCCGCTATGCATACTCAACCCGGGCGTCCTGATTGATCCGTAGGCGCATTTTGGCGAAAGCACTGTCTCCGCTTGGCGCCTTGCCGGGCTCCGTGTAGCGAGGTCTTAATGGGCAGCTCTTGGCGCCCATCTGCCTGGGACCCGTGAGACTATTCTTTGATGACCTCTATGTGGGTTGAATGCGGACCGGCGGCACGATCGAACTCTCCGCCTCAACGAAGCGTGCCATCCGTATGCGGCGCATCAGCGGAGCGTCTAATCTTGTTCAGATCAACTTCCCCATTGCTACGGCGGTATCCGCCATGCGGCACGAGAATCCCCACTCGTTGTCATACCAGGACATCACGCGCACCAGCGTGCCGTCCAAGACCTTCGTCTGATCCATGTGAAAGACGGAACTGTGCGGATCGTGGTTGAAGTCGACGGAAACATTAGGATTGTTGGTATAGCCAAGAATCCCCTTGAGCTGCTGGTCGGCGGCTCGCTTGATCGCGGCGTTCACCTCGTCCTTCGATGTGGCCCTCTTCGCGACGAACTTGAAATCGACCACCGAAACATTTGGCACTGGAACGCGAATGGCGACACCGTCAAGTTTGCCGTTCAGTTCCGGCAACACGAGGCCGACCGCCTTTGCCGCGCCTGTTGAGGTCGGGATCATCGACATCGCCGCGGCTCGCGCGCGGTACAAGTCTCTGTGCAATGTATCAAGCGTCGGCTGATCGCCGGTATAGGCATGGATCGTTGTCATGAAGCCCTTTTCGATCCCGATCGCATCGTTGAGCACCTTGGCAACGGGCGCCAGACAGTTGGTTGTGCACGAGGCGGCGGAGACGACCCTGTGCTCCTTCGACAGCGCGCCGTGGTTAACGCCGTAAACTACCGTGATATCGGCGCCGTCGGCGGGCGCAGAGACTAGGATGGCCTTTGCGCCCGCTGTGAGGTGAGCGGAAGCTTTGGCCTTCGAGTTGAAGACGCCCGTGCATTCGAGCGCGATGTCAACGCCGAGGTCCTTCCATGGCAGACTTGAGGGATCCTTGATCGCGGTCACCCTGACCTTGCGGCCGCCAACGCTGATGGCGTCGCCTTCAACCGTTACTTCACCTGGGAAGCGGCCGTGCACGGAATCGTATCGTAGAAGGTGCGCGTTGGTCTCGACAGGCCCCAGGTCATTGACCGCGACCACCTCGATATCCTTGCGGCCGTCTTCGATGATGGCCCTGAGAGTATTGCGGCCGATGCGGCCGAATCCATTGATGGCGATGCGAATGGTCATTTCTTCGGCTCCCTTTCCTGGCACTACGCTCGACAGTGTTTGGATCGCGAAGACTGCGACGATTGTTTAAACGCGATCTGTGGCGGCCGACCTTGATCTGCGGTCGCTTGCTAGCCTCCTGTGCGATCCGGACACCTGGTCCCGGCTACCGTTTCAAGAGCTATCGCATCGCTTAGGAATCTTTCGCGTATGCAGGCGATTTTTTGCAATCGCAATCAGGTGGCCTGGTTCTGCGAAAGGTCGGCGCATGGTAACGTTTGGTTGGGGTTTGAGCCAAATCAAGTCCACGGGAAGTTGAATGGCAGCTTTGGTCGCGATTGCTCCGCTCGCCCTGATCGTTCTTCTCATGGCCGTATTGCGGTGGTCGGCCGCGAACGCGGGACTGGTCGGACTCGTGGCGGCCACGGCTGGCGCAATCGGATTCTTTGGCTTAGGAACGAGTATCTATGCTGAGCAAGGCCTCGCCGGAACGCTCATCGGAACCGGCGCGGAGGCCATTTTCTCGGCCGTTGACATCCTGTGGATCATCCTGCCGGCCTTGTCTCTCTATGAGCTGCAGCAGCGTTCGGGCGCGATCGATGCTATCCGGACGGGACTGATGAGCCTGTCCTCGGACAAGACCTTGCTTGCTCTCATCATCGCTTGGTTCTTCGCGCCATTCATGGAAGGGGCGGCGGGGTTCGGCACGCCGATAGCTCTGGCTGCGCCTCTGCTGGTCAGCCTCGGCTTCACGCCCGTCGTGGCGGTCGCGTTACCGCTTATTGGTCATGTCACAGGCACTTCTTTTGGCGCGCTCGGCACTCCGATCTTCGCGCAGACCGACGTGTCAGGCGTTAGCGGCAACAGCATCGCGCCGCCGACGGCATTGCTGCACGCGAGCCTGGCGCCATTGCTGGTGCTTTCGATCGTGTTCATCGCGGGCACAGGACGTTTCCAGGCGAAATATGTGGCATGGGCGATCGTCGCCGCCATTTGTTTCCTGCTGCCTTACCTGGCCTTGGCCATTTGGGTGGGACCAGAGCTGCCGACGCTCGGCGGCGCCCTTGCCGGCGGATCGGTATTTGCTTTTGTGCTCAGGCGGGTGCACGCACAGCAATCTAAAAGCCTAGACGCGAGATCGCTTGCCATTGCTGGTCTGCCATATGCCGTCCTGGTTGGTTTAATCCTCGTGACGCGACTCGTTCCGCAGATCCGCGATGCGCTCCGGCACATTGTGCTCGAATGGGGGTTGCCTGGACCGTTCGGCGGTCGCGTAGAGCCCCTCTATCATCCCGGGACCATGCTGCTCGCAGGATTTCTGCTCGGAGGGCTCTTACAGGGGTGCAAGACTGACGATCTGGCCGGTGCCGTCACCACTGCCGTTCGACGGCTAGTTCCCGTTGCAGTTGCCTTATTCGCGATGCTCGCTATAGCCCGGCTGATGGTCCATGCGGGCATGATTGAGGCGCTGGCGGAGACAGCCACGCGGACCGGTCAGGCCTGGCCGCTGCTTGCTCCTTCAGTTGGGGCCATCGGCTCCTTCATCACAGGCTCGACAACCGTCTCCAACATCCTCCTGACGGATCTTCAGCAGGCGGCGGCCGCCAGGCTCGGCTTGCCGATGCTCGCGCTAGTCTCCGCCCAAGGATTCGGAGCTGCCGTCGGCAATTGCGCGGCGCTGCACAACATCATCACAGGCGCCGCGACGGTCGGCCTGCAAGGACGCGAAGGCGATGTGCTGAGAAAGACGGGACCAGTTTGTCTTGGATGCCTGGCGCTCGGGGGCGCTCTGGCGCTGACGCTTGTGCGGTGGTTCCCATTTGGAGGTTGAGAGACGACCGGAGGGTACACATCGTATGCTTTAGCCCACCATCTCGAAGGAAAATGTCTCAGCAGCTCTGTCCTATCAGAAGCCGGCGCGTTGACCGAATCCTGCCATCAATGTGAGGCTGCATGGGATAGGACCGTATAAGCTCATCGGCGCTGCGAACCCGTGCTCAGACCCGGGAGGCCACCATGAACATCGTCGTATTTGAAACCGAGGAATGGGAGCGACCAGCCTTCCTGCGCCTTGAGCCACACCATCGCGTACGATGCATTGCTGAACCGCTCGACAAGCGGAACGCGGCTGAGTTCTCCGACGCCGAGGTTGCCAGCCCATTCGTCAATTCGCGGTTGGACGCATCGGCCCTCTCACAATTTCCGAAGCTAAGACTGATTGCGACGCGATCGACCGGATACGATCACATCGATCTCAATTACTGCGCCACGCACGCCATCACTGTGTCGAACGTGCCTGACTACGGCGACTCGACAGTGGCCGAGCACGTTTTCGCTCTGCTGTTGGGCGTTGCGCGCAAACTCGTGGAGTCGGTGGAGCAGACGCGACGCGGGCGGTTCACGCAGACAGGGCTGCGGGGCTTTGAGCTCCGCGACGGGGTGATCGGCGTAGTCGGCACCGGCCGGATCGGGCTCCGTGTGATCGAAATCGCATGCGGTTTCGGCATGAATGTTCTTGCTTATGATCTCCGACCGGACGAAGCGGCCGCTACCCGGCTCAAGTTCACCTACACCAACCTTGACAAGCTATTGTCCGATTCCGACGTCGTAACGCTGCACGTGCCTGCAACGTCTGGCACCGCTCGCTTGCTCTCGGATCGTGAGTTCTCCCGCATGAAGCCGGGTGCAATCCTGATCAATACCGCACGCGGCCACATCGTTGACGTTGAAGCGCTGGTGCGGGCGCTGGCTGATGGAAGGCTTCGCGGCGCTGGCCTCGATGTCCTGCCGCAGGAACCCTTGATCCGTGAAGAGGCGGCGATCTTCCACCAGGAGGCGGCCCCGGACGCCGACGATTTCAAAGCGCTAGTAGCAAACCACGTGTTGCTGCGCTTTCCGAATGTGATTTGTACGCCGCACAATGCCTACAACACCGAGGCGGCACTGGAGCGAATCGTCGCGACGACACTTTCTAACATCGAGGCATTTGCGCGGGGGACGCCTCAGAACGTTGTATCGGGGCATTGAGGTTCTCGTTGCAGGCGATTTCACTTCTCAAACCAGGATCTTCGTTGTTCAGGACGCCCACAACGGGCTGCCGAGCTAGTGCCCGTGTGGTCACGAGGGACGAACGAGCGTCAGGCTGGTGCGCTCGCCCGGGCGGAGGACGACATGACGGTCGCCGACCGCGATAGAGATCGGTTCCGCCCCACTGGGATCACTCGACAGCGTTAGTGCATCCTGAGTTATGTCCACGCTAAGCGTGTGCTGGCGATAGCGGAGCCGAAAAGCAAGCCGACGCAATTCATCCGGCAGTGCCGGATGGAAATGTAGTTCGTCTCCGCGCAGCTCCAGCCCTGTGAAGCAGCGTTGCAATAGGTCGATCGTGCCAGCCATGGCGCCAAGATGGATGCCTTCGCGCGTGGTTCCTCCTTGAACGTCGCTGATGTCGCTTTGCAGAGCCTCCGTGAACAGCGACCAGGCGCGCTGCCGGCAGGAGCGCGCTAATACCCAGGCATGCGCAATTGCGCTTAAGGTGGAGCCGTGCGAGCTGCGCCGCAAATAGTAGTCGATGGTTCTGGGGATCGTACCAGGATCGAAGGCATAGCCGAGACGGTCGAAGAGCTCCGCCAGTTCTTCTGCAGAAAACACATAGAACAACATCAGGACGTCGGCCTGCTTGGAGAGCTTGTAGCGATTGGGCGTGTCGTTCTCTGCCTCGAGGATCAGATCGAGGCGCATGATGCTTGGATACTTGTGCCGATAAGTATTCCAGTCGAACTCCTGCAGAGCCTCATAGCCCTCAAACTGGCTGAGAATGCCATCGTTATGGAATGGCAGGTAAAGCTTGCAGCTGACATGTTCCAAATGTGCGAGTTCCTCCTGCTCGATCCGCAGGTCCCGACACAGCTCCTCGCAGCGTCCTTGCGGCAACAGTTCAAAGAGGTCGAGCGCGCGCGTTATGCACCAAGCCGCCATGACATTGGTGTATGCGTTGTTGTCCAAGCCCGGCGCATCGCGATCAGGATAGCCGTCGTGGAATTCGTCCGGGCCCATGACGCCGCGAATATCGTAGCGGCCGCGTGCTTCGTCCCATTGCGCGATGCTGCCCCAGAAGCGGGCGATCTCGAACATCAACTCGGCGCCGAAGGAGTAAAGGAAATCGGCATCGTCGGTCGCTTGGTAGTACTGCCAGACATTGTAGGCAACCGCCGCGCCAACATGGCGCTGAAGATGCGTGTCGTCCTTGATCCAGTTGCCGGAACGAGGGTTGAAGTACATGACGTCGGTTTCTTCGCGCCCATCGCTGCCGCTCTGCCACGGGTACATTGCACCGCGGAATCCAGCTTGCCGGGCGGCCCATCGTGCTTCGTCGAGGCGCCGGTAGCGGTAGAGCAGCAGCGCACGAGCGAGGATCGGCAGGTGCAAGCTCAATAATGGGAAGATGAATAGCTCGTCCCAGAAAATGTGGCCGCGATATCCCTCGCCATGCCAGCCGCGGGCAGGGATGCCGGCGTCCAGCTCCATGCTGTGACTGGAAGCTGTCTGGAGCAGATGGAAGAGGTGCAGGCGCACAGCCAAATGCGTCTCCTCCGCTTCGTCGCTGCCGACATCGAGCAGATCAAGATCAGTGCGCTCCCACAGGTATGCCCAGGCACGTTCATGGGTTTTCAGAAGTGCATCAAAGCCGTCGGCCCGCACGATCGCAGTGCGCGCCGCAGTTTCTGGATCCGCGATGGCGCGATCTCTGGAGGTATACAGCGCGATGATCTTCTCGATTTCAGTGCTGACGCCCGGCATGACGTCAAGCATGACGTCGTAGCCAACACGTGCGGCTTCCTTGATCGGGCGCTTGTCGACGGCGACATCGAGACCGCGTACGCTTACCTCAATCCGCGCGGCCTGCGCGATCCGCAGTTTCGACTGCGTCGTCTCGACCTGGAGCAGCATGGAGCAGGGTGCAATGGTGGTCGCGTCGCACACGCGCAGATTCCTGCTTGCAAACGCTTTGTAGCGCAGCACGCCGGTATTGGCGACGTCGCCATCCAGCATGGCGCGCACCGTGAGCCGGCCCGACCAGTTCTCCGAAGTGATGGTGACATGCTGGCCGGCGAGGTGCTGGGCGTCCATGTGCACGAACCGGCGCTCGGCGAGGCTGGTTTCCCGCCCGTGCGCGTCGCGTACCCGCAAAGTTCGCAAGTAAAGGCCGCGGCGCAGATCGAGCGTTAGCCGATACCCAAGGATTTCGATGCGACGCAGGTCGAACCATTCTCCTTCATCGATTCGGAACGTCAGTGGCAGCCAGTTGGGGAGGTTGACCAGGTCCTCGTTCTCGATCGGACGGCCATCGATCAGCGTCGTGAGCCGGTTGTAGGCGCCGGCAAGATACGTGCCGGGATAATACAGATCATCAGCGCGTGCCTCGGCAGCCGCTCCGCGAGTCACGAAGTACCCGTTGCCGACGGCGAACAGGGTTTCGCGACGGCCTTCCAAGGAAGGATCGAAACCCTCATGGGCAAACAGCCACGGGTCCGGTCTAGCCTGTGCTGCCGGATGGCAGGTCTCTGTCCCTGGTTGCGCGATGAACGGGTCGAGCCGATGCACATCCAGCCGAGTCGTGCGCCGCCGTGCCAGCCCATCCTCCCATTCCAAATCGATCTGGTTGAGGTCGGCGACAACGATATCGGCGCCGGCGTCTTTCAGGGCCGTCCCATGGCCGGTCCGGTCGATGCCGATGACAAGGCCGAAGCCGCCGGCGCGTCCCGCGGCCACTCCGGCAATCGCGTCCTCGATGACGACGGTGCGCTCGGGCGAGGTCCCGAGGCGTCGCGCCGCCTCAAGAAACGTGTCCGGCGCTGGCTTCCCTCGCAGCCCCGACGCCGCGGCATCCTGTCCGTCGACGCGAGCATCGAACAGCCGGTCGAGTCGCGTGGCTTGCAGAACCTCTCGGCAGTTTCGGCTCGCCGAAACCACCGCCGTACTGAGGCCGAGGGCGCGTAGACGCCGTATCAGCGCCAGCGTGGACGGATAGATGTCTACCCCCTTGCTGCGCATCCGCTCCAGAAACAGCCCGTCCTTTCGCTTGGCGAGGCCGTGGACGGTTTCGGCTTCGGGGCCGTCCGCTTCGCCGCCTTCCGCTATCTCCATAACTCGAGCGGACAGAAAGGCACGAATAGCCTCCTCGCGGGGACGCCCGTCGATGTAGCTGTGATAATCCTGGAGCGTGAGTGGCGCAAAGCTAACGCCGGTGCGGCGGGTGGCGCCTTCGAAAAAGGCATCGAAGGTTTGCTGCCACGCCTGGAAATGGATGCGCGCGGTATCCGTAATCACGCCATCAAGATCGAAGGCTGCGGCATCAAATCGCGACGGAATAAGACCGGCAATGCGAGACATCCCTGGGCTCGGCATCGGGCTTGTTTGTGAAGACATCACAGGTCCCTCAATAGCCGTTCAGCTTGAGTTTCGTCGCGCGCCCGTTCTGGCTCAGCTCAAATGGAGCGGCTTCGCTCTACGTACCGTGCCGCGCCGAGTAGACCTGCGTGAGGACGCAAGATCTGATCGATCGGTATCCCGTCCAGGTATGAGCTGAACCGTCCCTTTGCGACGAAAGCTCCGGTCAATGCTTCCACATCCCATAGTGGCCGCAGCCCGCGGCATAGTCCGCCAGTGATGACGACTCCGCCGCTGGTCAGAAGGGTCAGCGCGAGGCTGCCCGCCGTAGAACCGAGGATGGATGAGAAGATCCTTATTGCCTCACGACAGGTGGGGCACTGACCTGCTGCAGCGCGCGCCGAAACGTCTCTTGGATCCTGAACGTCGATGATCTGCCCGTTGATCTCGGCCAAAGCCGTCGCGATCGACAACAGTCCCGATCCTGACAGCAACCGCTCAACTGACACATGTGCATGTTGATCCTGAAGACGCGACTGGATTTCCGCCTGCAGGCGGTCCGTCGGGGCGAATGTTGCATGTCCGGCCTCGCTCGGGAGGCCGACAAACGTACCCGCATTGTTCAGCAGAAAAGCGACTCCGAGGCCGGTTCCGGGTCCAATCACCAGGCTAGGGTGCTCCGGATTGCGGGTTCCCGATTTCACCGCGCCGATCTCATCGGGCTGCAACGCAGCAAAGGACAATGCTTGGGCGACGAGATCGTTGATGACGATCAGCTTGCGCAAGCGGAGTCGCCGGCGCACATCCTCGATCGAGAATCGCCAAGTGCTGTTGCTGAACCAGACATCATCACCCAATACGGGACCGGCTACCGCAAGCACCGCATCTTCCACCTTCGGAGCACGAGACAGATAGTCCTCTGCTGCGTCAGCGAGATTGGGATATTGAGCAGCAGGGAGCTTGCGTACGTCGCGGGGACACTTGCCCGGCTCTGCAATCGCAAACCTTGCGTTGGTTCCACCAATGTCGCCGACTAGCCGCATGGCTCTCAGCCTCCAACGGTGATAACTTTCAACCTTTCTATCCCCAGGCGAGAAGGCTTACGCCATGATACAGCAGCCGGAGATAGCCTCAAAGCCGATCGTTACGCTGACGCTGAGCCCGACCATCGATCTCGCGTTCAAGTCAAACGAGATCAGACCGATCCGTAAGAACCGAGCGGTAGGACAGCGCACTGACGCTGGGGGTGGCGGCATCAATGTCGCGCGCGTGCTGAAGGAACTGGGCCTTGGGTCCTATGCTATCTACCTTTCCGGCGGCGCAACTGGACTCGTCTTGAACGAACTCGTCGCGAAATTGGGCGTGCCGGGAAAATGCATCGAGGTAGCCGGCGGCACTCGCATCAGTTTCACGGTCTTGGAAGAGATTTCGGGGCTAGAGTATCGTTTCGTAAGCGAGGGCTCGGCCCTTGTCGAGGCGGAGTGGCAATCGGCTCTATCCGAACTTGGCGAATGCGATGCAGACTATGTCGTCGCGAGCGGCAGCCTGCCGCCCGGGGTTCCCATCGATTTTTACGCCCGCCTGGCGCGCATTGTGAGGCGTAAGGGAGCACGCCTGATCCTTGACACGTCAGGGCCTGCACTCCACGCCGCGATATCGGCAGGGGGCATTTATCTCGCCAAGCCCAGTTTCGGGGAGTTCGAGATTCTGACACACCGAAAGATTGAATCCGCCGAGGAACTTGTCGAGGCGGCGACATCTTTGGTGGCCAATGGCTCCGTCGAAAACCTTGCTGTCAGCATGGGGCGCGATGGTGCGTTGCTCGCGTATCCCTCCGGCACGTTGCGCCTGAGAGGTCCCAAGGTGAAGGCCGTGAGCGCCGTCGGGGCTGGCGACAGCTTCGTGGCGGCCATGACTTTCGCGCTTGCGCGCCGACAAAGTGTCGAGGACGCCTTCATGCTCGGCATGGCCGCCGGAGCCGCGGCCGTCCTGACCCATGGCACCCAATTGTGCCGACGGGAGGATGTCGAGCGTCTCCATGCTGAAGTGGTGGCCGAGCGCGCGCGTATCGATGCAACCACGTAGCGCGATGAAAGCGCGCGGATGTCTTTGAGAACGTCAGTCTGCTTGGCAGCGTGGCGTCGATCTCGCAAGTCGCTCCGAGCCCGCCCGGACAGCCGGATGAAGACAGACCAAGCGGTCGCCGTTTCAATGTTGTTGTAGACGGTGCGGCCTTCTTTACGGCCGCGGTGATCGAGGCGAGGTTGTCCGCCGCCTCTTTGGTGACTTCGATGCCCTTGAGCCCCATCGCAACGCCGATATCGGGCTTCTTCAGCGCAGGGGCATTCGTCGGACAACCCAAGGGGTGCTAGTGCGACAAGAGTACGGGAATTGCGATCCTGGCCTCGAAGACATCTCGAGTTGCGCTACCGAGCATTAGGGTGCGCTCGAATCCGTGCGCGAATGCGCCCATCACAAGCAGATCTGCGTCTGCTTGCCGCGCATAGGCCAGAAGGGTTGCGCCGACGTTCAGAGCCTCACGGTGGATGGTACTGAACTTGGCATTAACCTGCCAGCGCGCCAGATAGCGGCAGAGTGCGTCTCCAGAATGCGGCGTCGAAAACGGCTTGTCATCAATGACCGATACGACGAGCACCTCGCGCGCTCCAACGAGAAGTGGCAAGGCATCGTGAACTGCACGAACCGCGGAGCGTGTCCCGTCCCACGCAATGACAATCCGGCTTTCTGGGAGTGCAAGGGTGCCTGGTGGCACCAGGACAATTGGTCGACCACTGCCAAACAGGGCTGCCTCGACGAGGTCTTTGCGGGGCGAATCGAGTGGTCCGCGCACATCGATAATCAGAATATCACGCACCTGGGTACAATGGATGACGCGTTCGCGAAGTGATATGGACGGGCTTTCGGCTGGTAGAATGTCACAGTACGTTTGCCTCTGCCAGGGCGGACTGAACGAGCTCCGCCGTTCGTGCGGCCCGTTCAGTTCGTGATGTTTGCTTCCTGGGAGCGCTCCCGGCTTGTCGGATGTCCGGCTCAGGCGGCAAATCGGCGAGGTCGGCCTCGATCTCCGTGATCAATGCAGACAGACGCGCCCCGTACATGCGAGCCAGGCCGATCGCATAACGCGTGCCGCCAGAGAGATCATCTCTGCCCGCCGAAGGAGAAAGGAAAACGAGTATGTCCTTCATTGGCCAGCAATCCCCTCAAGAGGTGAGCGTTTAGCCGCCTGCGCAGCAAGCCCGTTAAGGAAGTCGCTTCCTTTGCCTCGCAATCCTATTCCCTGTTTCAGGTGATCCCACTTAGTGGATCCAACCACACGTAACAGATAGGATGGCGAGACGTTCCAGATCAGAATCCCGCACCGCTCTAGCGAACAATCTACACAACCCGCAGTGTACGAGCCCGGCATAAAAATGCTAGAAGTGTCTGCAGAAACTGCGCGCAAGGCGTTGCTGACGATCAGAAAGCCTGATCGGGTCAGGGGCGAAGGAAAATTCGCGCGCCTTCGTACGAAGCTGGTTCAAAGTCCTCCATTGGCGGCGCGGTTGCGACGATCTCGCTTCTATGAAGGGTGAGTTTGCTTATGTGAGCAACAGTCATCGTGCCGGAATGGGTCGTGTGCATAAAGGATTAATCGCTTATGCGTCTTCGACGGGCAAAAATCGTGGCAACCGTTGGTCCCGCCAGCGCTTCGCCGGAGATGCTCAAGGAGCTCTTTGTTGCAGGCGTGGACACATTCCGTCTCAACTTCAGCCACGGAACCCAGGAAGATCATGCAAGTGTCCATGCCGCGATCCGCGCGCTCGAGCAGAAGCTGCAGCGACCGATCGGCATTCTGATGGATCTTCAGGGCCCGAAAATCCGCATTGGCACGTTGCGTGATCAGAAGCTCATGGTCCGGTCCGGCGACTCCATCCGGTTTGTTCGCTCCGGATCGGAAGGGGATAGCCGAGCCATACCGTTGCCGCACCCGGAAATCTTCGCAGCGCTTGCGCCTGGCGACGATCTATTGATCGACGACGGCAGAGTACGCGTTCGCGCGACTAGCCTGAGCAATGACGACATCGAGGCCGAAGTGATTGTTGGTGGAGCGATCTCGAACCACAAAGGCGTCAATTTGCCCGGAACGGTTCTGAATCTGTCGCCGCTCACCGCCAAGGATCGTGCCGATCTGGAATTCGGCTTGCGTCTTGGCGTGGACTGGGTGGCTCTTTCGTTTGTTCAGAAACCGTCGGACATGATCGAAGCACGAACGCTGATCGGCGGACGCGCAGGGCTCATGGCGAAGATCGAAAAACCGGCTGCACTCGAGCGGATCGATGACATCATCCAGATGTCGGACGCGATCATGGTCGCGCGCGGCGATCTTGGGGTCGAGATTCCACATGAGGAGGTACCTGGTCGTCAGAAGGAGCTGGTGCGTGCTTGCAGGCTGGCCGTCAAGCCGGTGATCGTTGCGACTCAAATGCTCGATTCCATGGTGGCAGCCCCGACGCCTACACGCGCCGAGGCTTCAGATGTCGCAACCGCAATCTACGACGGCGCGGATGCCGTAATGTTGTCGGCGGAGTCGGCCACCGGCCAGTACCCGCGCGAAGCCGTCGAAATGATGGACCGCATCATCCGCAGCACGGAACAGCACAAGATGTATCGCTCGATCATCGAAGCAACCCAGCCCGATGAGGAACAGACTCTGCCGCATGCGGTTGCTGCGGCGGCGGCCGACTTGGCGTCGGCGATCCGTGCGGCGGCCATCGTCGCCTATACCTCAAGCGGGACAACGGCCGCACGTGTCGCTCGGAAGCGACCCAGGGTGCGGATCCTGGCCACCACGACGAGTGTAGAAGTGTCCCGTCGTCTCTGCCTCTTGTGGGGTGCACACAGCGCGCTTTCCGAGCACGTGCAAAGCTACGAAGACATGGTGAGCCGCGCGACCGAGCTTGCGAAACGGGAAGGGTTCGCCAGCACCGACGATACTTTGGTGGTCGTGGCCGGAATACCGTTAGGTGAGGGCGGGACAACCAACAATCTGCGCGTCGTTTCGGTTTCCTGATTCCGAGATAGCGGGTAGAGCCCCTCTGCTCTGCAGCCAAGCCCCGAAAGCGCGTGACATCTCGTCGGTCTCGCCGTAGGTCAGCCCTTTGTCCATGCAGATAAATGCAGTGTGCTCGCGATATTTGGCGAAGCGTTCTTCGAGCATCGCAACGAGCGATGCGGATCGCGACGGGTCGATCTCCGTCGAGAATCCGCGGCGGGTAGTGCTTGAGCCAGATGCGCTCCATGGCGCTCCTCCCGACGACCAGCAGCTACCGCGACCCGGCTGGCCAGACCTCCGTAAAAGCCGGCTTTCCCTAGACTGCCGGAAAGCGCGGCCATTGCCCCACGCTGAGGTTGGTGAAACATGACAAGAACGTTCTGAGACGGACCCGGGGAAGCAAAGGGCGCCGACAAGTTTATGATTTTAGCGCTGTTGAAGTTCCTGAACGAGCTTGCCGCAGATGCTGCAGGGAAGTTCAAATCGGCGGCACTGGCCCGCATCCAGCGGTCTATGCCGCGGAACCGATCATAGTGTGCCGCGTCGACACGGCAGGTCGCGCCACTCTGTCCGGCTGCAGGCCATTAGCCCGGCGCGCTTTTGACTTGGATCAACTGCCGCGCCCTGTAGCCAGTGCTTAAGTTATTGCTCGACGCACCTTTGGCTGAAGAGGTGTGACCAATCGTGAAGCTGCTATTTTGTTGGACGGCATGGCCGATTGGAGGACAAGCGATGCGTTCCATCTTGGCGTTAGGCCTTTTGGTCACCCTGTGTGGTTCCGCGAATGCGGCTACGGCGCATCCCCACCGGCGGCACGCTAATGTTCGTCCCAATCAGGGCATGATCTACGCGCCGCCTCGCCCGCCGATCCACTACCGGGCAGCACCGTACAATAACTACTATGAACCGTATTACGGAGCTTCCCAAGGTTACGCGCCTGGCGAGAAGCAACGATTTCTCGAAAGTGTGAGACGACAGATGTAAGGTCCGACAGCGGGTCGCTGCAGCCGGCCCGCCACCCGTCAGCATCCACATCTCGTCGACGGTAAGAAGTGCATCACCCGGATGAGAGCCGGGGCGAGAATTGCCGGTTTCAGCAGGAGCGGCAAGGTGATCAAGATGCCGTCGCGCTCATTCCAATTTACGCTCCGGATCGCAGCGTCCTTTGTTCCACCGCCACGTCGGCTTCGAGCATTTCAAGCTGGCTCGCCAGGCCGCTGAAAGTCCGGCTTATATTCGTCAGAAGGGAGGCTCGCCTTCGAGAAATTCCGGCCTGCCTCGCTTGAGCCCTGTATGCGGATGCAATCGAACGATACTCGGCAGCAGGCATTGTACGGTGGGTCATACGCGATACCTGCCGCAAGCCCGACCGGCGCTCAAATTAAAGATCGGCCATTTCCGCTTGCCGGGAAATTAAGCAAGGGCGCGGGATCGGGTTCTGGAAGTGGAATCAGAAGGGTTCGGAGCGGCGCTTGCGCTATAGCTTCTGCGAATTGAAAAATGCGCAGGAAAACTATCCTACACGTGGTTGGAGCCTCTCGCTGTTGCGTAGCTGGATGATATAGCTCACTTCCGCTTTCGGCGGCATAGCGAGCGCACCGGACTTGCCGCTGGCGTGGTCGGTCCCGAAATGACCCAGGCGGTCTGCAACATTCAGTGACAAACCAGCACGGGTATTTTCGTGTAGGTCAGCACCTTGTTTGTCACACTGCCCATTAGGAGCATGGGAAGTCCGCTGAGCCCATGCGATGACATAACAATGAGATCGCAGTCTTTGTCCTGGGCTGTTGCGATGATGGCTTGATGCGGTTGCCCACTCTCCACCTGAATTGTCTCGCAGGGAACGCCAGCCTTCTTGGCCGCATTTGCCGCGTTATCCAACACGCTCGCAAAGTCGCCTGTCACTGCAAAAAGCGGTTCCACAACGTTGATTACGGATACTTTGGCTCCAACGAACTTCGCCAACGCCAACCCGTGCGCCACCCCATGCTCCGCCAGCACCGACCCATCTGTCGGAATGAGAATATGCCGGTACATGTTTCACTCCTGATTGTCCGAACGTATGGCTGCCTTCCGAAGGTAATTTGGGCCGGCGTTTCGGATAAAGCCTTGCGATACATCAATGGGTCCATCGTGCTGCGAGTCACATGTTGACGCGTTGCTCATCGCGTCATTTCGAGGCGAGACGCAGGGCCTCTTCTGTAACTGGAACCACTATTGTTGATTGAGGGCGCGGAAAAGATTGCTGCGATTTAACTGGCCGATTGTTGTAGGTCGGGCGATACGCGAGAGCGATGCGGGAAATTGACGTCACCGACGAGTGTCGCGACCTCATTGCGGCTGAGTTTCCGTCCGACGAGACCGGGCGACGCTTACCAAACGGTAAGTGGCGGATACCGATCAATGAGGAAACGTGGGAGCGGCTTCAGAAGGTACGGCGTAGCGGTGAAACAATTTCGGACTGCATCATCCGCGTTATAATTATCACCCAGTATCAGCGTGGCGGCCTACGATAGTTGCCGCGCAGATGGTCAGTTGCCTGGATGAGAACTCACCGACCGCTCTCCTTGTCATCATCTACGGTAGGCAGCTTGTCGTAGAGCATGCGCTAGGGCTCACCGTCCCATCTTCCCGCACCACTCGTTTCATCGCCCCGATATGCCGGCCGAGCGCAATAGAAACTGCAGGGAAGTTGAACTAGAACATTCAGCAGGTCGGAAGTCGTACGTTTCGGGTGCATGCATCGGCGTCTTGACCGCGCGCCAGGCGTCACGGCGTTGACGCGAATGCCCTTGCTCGCATATTCGATTGCGAGCGACTTCGTTGCCGCGTGCAAGCCGCCCTTCGTGAGGCGGCCAGAGCCGACGGCGCGCTGCTGACCGCGTGTTCGTCGAGGCTGGTCGTGATCTGCACGATACGTCCGGATCCCCGCTTCAGCATGTTCTTGGCTGCGCGCCGGGTGACATGGAAGAAACCGTCGAGATTGATCCTCAGCAGGTGAGCATAGTCTTCGTCCGTATATTCGGTGAATGACTTTGCGACGAAGATGCCGGCGTTGTTGACGAGAATGTCGACGCGGCCGAAGCGATGGATCGCCTGCGACACGATGCGTTCCGCGGTGGTCGGATCGGCGATGTCGCGGCAACTGCAAGGATATCCGGATCAGACGGTTGTCCGATCGAGCGTGAATTCGCGACGACACGAAAATTGCGATCGCGATATGCCTTGACCAAGGCCTCGCCGATACCCTGCGACGCGCCGGTGATGATAGCGACTTTCTGCTCCGCATTCATGATGGCCTCAATGTCTTCGGTTGGAGCGGCGCGCGCCGGTGCGGTGTCGCTTGGCTACTGTGCGGTCCAGCCGCCATCGACGGCGATTGCCGTGCCCGTGATCTGGTCCGCCGCAGGCGAGCAGAGGAAAGCCACGGTGCCGCCAAGCTGCGAGGGAGAGACGAAATCCAGAGAGGGTTGCTTCTCGGCCAAAAGCTCCTTGGCCGCTTCCTTCTGATCGATGCCTCTTTCTGCGGCGATGTCCCTGATCTGCTTTTCGACCAGGGGCGTTCGCACCCAACCGGGACAGACGGCGTTGCAAGTGACACCGCTGCCGGCGGTTTCCAGGCCGACCACCTTGGTCAGGCCAACCAGCCCGTGCTTGGCCGCAACGTAGGCGGCCTTGTGAGTCGAGGCGACAAGACCGTGCGTCGAAGCGATGTTGACGATCCGTCCCCAACCCTGTTTTTTCATCTGGGGCACCGCCGCGGCAATGCCGTGGAACGCTGCGGACAGATTGATCGCCAGGATTGCATCCCACTTCGCAGCTGGAAATTCCTCCACCGGAGCGGTGAACTGGATGCCGGCATTGTTCACCAGGATGTCGAGGCGTCCGAATTTCTCGACAGTTGCGGCAATCAATCCGCGCACCGCGTCTCCCTTTGACATATCGGCGCCGTCGTAGACCACGCGCGCGCCGTGCTCGCGTTCGATGCCGATGCGGATCTTCTCGATCTCGCCAGCGTCGCCGAAGCCGTTCAACACCAACTCGACGCCGAGCCTTGCCAATTCCTTCGCGATGCCCAGTCCGATGCCACTGGTCGATCCGGTGACGATAGCTACTTTTCCCTTCAACATGGGGATTCCCTTCGATGTTCGAGACACAACAGAAAGACGGTCAGTGGGCGCCGCCGGCGTCGAGGCGGTCGGGCTTGGTGAGCATCAGCGCCGCAGTCAGGGCGACGATTTGTGAGACGCCGAGCAGATAGAAGGTGTCGCTGAAGCCGAGGATGAACGCCTGCTTCTGGATGACCTTGCCGATTGCGACATAGGCGCGGTGAGCGGCGTCGGCACGGTCGATCACGCCATGGCTCATGAAATACTGCGTGAGCTGATCGAGCCGGGTGCGGGTCGCCTGCTCGAACATCGATACCGACTGCGAAAGTACGTTGGAATGGTACTGCTCACGCTTGGTCAGCAGCGTCTGAAGCGCAGCGATGCCGATCGCGCCTCCAAGGTTGCGCATCATGTTGAACAAGGCGGACGCGGACCCGGCATTCTCGGCCTCGATTCCGCCGGTGGCGACCGCCGAGAGCGGAGCAAAGACGAGGGCTTGACCAAACGCGCGGATGACGTTCGGCCAGAAAAGCTGATCAGCCGCGTAGTCGTTGGTCATGTAGATGTTCAAGAAGTTGGATCCGCCGAAGAGCACGAAGCCGATACCGATGACGAGGCGCGGATCGAACCGCTTCATCAGGCGAGGCACCAGCGGGATCAGCAGGAGCTGCGGCAGGCCGGTCCAAGCGAGCACCATGCCGATCTGCTCGGAGTTGTAGCCCTGGATGCGGGACAGGTAGACCGGCAGGATGTAGACGGAGCCATACAGCGATACGCCGAGCAAAAAGTTCGCGAGCACGCCGAAGCCGAAATTACGACGGAACAGAATTCGCAGGTTGAGCAGCGGCTTATTTGCCGTGAGTTCGATGGCCAGAAACAGCGTCAACGCAACCGCGGCGACGATGGCCAGCCGAACGATGAAGGGCGAGCCGAACCAGTCGTCCTTGTTGCCCTCCTCCAGAACGGTCTGAAGTGCGGCGAGCCCGACCGCCATCGTGATGATGCCAGTCCAGTCGCCTTCCGCAAGCTGCGACAGCTTCATGGGCGCAGCTTCCAGCGAGAAGAACAGCATGGCGATCATGACCGCGCCGGGCGCAATGTTGACGTAGAAGACGTACTCCCAGCCGAAATTCTCGGTGAGATAGCCGCCGATGGTCGGACCGATCGCTGGCGCGAACGTCGCGGAGATCGCGAACATCGCCAGCCCGATCGGCTGCTTCGGCTTCGGCAGGAGCGTGATGATGAGCGTGAACGCCATGGGGATCAGCACACCCCCGGTAAACCCTTGTAAGGTGCGCAGCACGATCATCTGAGGCAGGTCCTGCGGGAGCGCGCAGGCCGCCGAGAACACCAGAAACAGGAAGGCGTTGGTGAGAAGATAGATGCGGACCGAGAACACCTGAGCAAGCCAGCCGCTCAACGGGATCACCACGATCTCTGCGATCAGATAAGACGTCGAGATCCAGCCGCCGTCATCGATGCCTGCGCCGATGCCGCCCTGGATGTCGGCAAGTGAGGCATTGACGATCTGGATGTTGAGCACCGCCATGAAGGCGCCCAGGGTGGCACCGATCACCGCGAGCCAGGTCCTTGCGGAGACGGCGGGAGCCGCGGCCGATAATTGGCCTTGGCCGGTAGGAACGGCATTAACGGCGGTTTGCAGTGTCGTCATGGCGGTCTCCTCGCGTGCAGGAGAAGGTGCGTTGTTCAGGTGCGGGGCTCGGCGCCACGAGCGGCAAGCCGTTTCTCGGCGTCTCGCTCGGCGATGACGGCCGATTTTGTGTTGACCGTCGGCTCCGCCGACATTCCGGGACGCAAGAGGCCGCTCAGGTGCTGGTCGTCGAGCACGATCTTCACGGGCACGCGCTGCACGATCTTGGTGAAATTGCCGGTGGCGTTGTCCGGCGGCAGCAGGGCGAATTCGAGCCCGCTCGCCGGCGACAGGCTGTCGACATGGCCCTTCAGTCTGGTCGAATGGAAGCTGTCGACCCGTAGCTCGACCGGCTGTCCGTTGCGCACATGCGTGAGTTGAGTTTCCTTAAAGTTGGCGACGACGTAGACCGCATCCAGCGGCACCACCGCCATGAGCTGCGTGCCGGCCTGAACATATTGGCCGACCCGCAGCGTGCGCGCGCCGACTGTCCCGTCGACGGGCGCAGTGATCTGCGTATAGGAGAGATTCAGGGCAGCCTGGTGTTCGACCGCACGTGCGCGGTCGAGTTGCGCGACTGCTTGCGCGCGCTGGGTCGAGAGCACCTCGACCTTCTTGTTGGCTGCGAGCAAACCCGCCTTGCCCTGCTGAAGTTGTGCAGTCTGCGAGCGCAGCGCTGCGTCAGTCTGTTGGGCGCGTTGGATCGTTCCCGAGCCCGACTTCATGAGGTCGTCGTAGCGGGCGCGCTCCTGCTGCGCGAATTTCAGATTGGCTTCGGTCGCGTCGACCTCGGCCGTCTGCTGCTGAATGAAGGGCTGCTGCAGTTCGATCTGCGCGTCGAGGTTCTTGACCGCGGCTTCCGAAGCCGCAATGTCGGCCTTGGCCTGGTTCAGCGCGGTCTTGAAATCACGATCGTCGATGCGCGCCAGCACCTGGCCAGCCTTCACCGGTTCATTGTCGGCGACCAGCACTTCGGCGATGTAACCGGAAACCTTCGGCGCAATGATGGTGGAGTCGGCCTTGACGTAGGCGTCGTCGGTCGTTTCCAGATAGCGGCCGGTGGTGATGTAGTAGTGGCTGAAAGCGGCAGCCCCGGCGACGCCGAGGGCGGCGGCGAATGCCAGCGCGGCGCGACTGATCGCCTGACGCGACGGGCGAATGCTGGTTTTCGTTTCCTGCTCGGAAGCATACGAAAGGGTCGACATGATTCTCTCCGAAGTCGGGTGGGACGCTAGATTTCAATCGGGGCGGTGGACGTCATGTGTGATGATGCCGACCTCGGGAGCTGGCGGGTCCAGGCGGCGTGGGTCGGCCAGCGTGCGGCGGATATCGTCCAGACCGCTTTGCCAATGCGCGCGCATCGCGTTCAGCCCGAACTCGTAGTCCTTTGACTGGCCCTCGTAGATCTTGGACTGATAGATGAGGTGGACGATGTTGTAGGAGCGATGGCGGGCCATGTCCGCGATGGCGCGGATTTCCGGATCCTGCCTTGCGCGTTCCGGCAAAGCCTGGATCGTCCGCTGCAGCGCTTGACGCATCTTCTGCATGCGTAGCGCCTGGTCCGTGATGGCGCGCGTACGGCTCGAATATTGGATGTCCTTCTGCCGGCTCGATACCTCCATCATGTCGTTGGGAACGCGCCCCCTGGCCGACCAGAGATCGACCTGGAATGTCAGCGTGTCGCGCGGCTCGCTGGACAGCACGCGTGAGAGCGGCGTGTTCCAGACGACGCCACCATCCCAATAGTGTTCGCCTTCGATCTCGACGGCAGGGAAGCCGGGTGGCAACGCGCCGGAAGCCATGAAATGCTTCGGCCCCAGCTTACGTTCGGTCGTGTCAAAGTAGGTCAGGTTGCCGGTGCGGACGTTGACCGCGCCGACGCTGACGCGCACCTCGCCCGCGTTCAGCCGATCGAAATCGACGAGCTTCTCCA
Source organism: Bradyrhizobium sp. UFLA05-89 (assembly GCF_059803475.1). Taxonomy (NCBI): domain Bacteria; kingdom Pseudomonadati; phylum Pseudomonadota; class Alphaproteobacteria; order Hyphomicrobiales; family Nitrobacteraceae; genus Bradyrhizobium; species Bradyrhizobium sp. UFLA05-89. Next base: position 45,254 of record NZ_JBANBA010000053.1, read on the forward strand.
GCGTCCGCTGCAACGGTGCGGTGTCGTAGAAGCTGGTCGCTGCATCACCCGAAAAGGGCGACCAGAACGGCGACGGGAAGCGTGGCTTGAAGAAGCCGGGCTGCCCCTGGAATAAGGCCCTCATCGCTGCCATCGCATTGTGCAACGAGCGCATATCGAACGCGAATGGGAGGGCATCGGCCAGCCCTTCGCCGGCGGGCCATCCCACCGGCCATGCACAGATGGTCTCCCAGAACTCGCGTAGCCGCTCGACTCGCTGATCTTCCGGCGATCCGGCAATGATCGCCGCATTGAGCGCGCCGATCGAAATGCCGGCCAACCAGTTCGGCCGGATACCGGCTTCGTGCAGGCCCTCATACACTCCGGCCTGATAGGCTCCCAGAGCTCCGCCACCCTGCAGCACCAGGGCGACGACGTCATATGGCAGCGGCGTGGACGCTTGCGGCACGCAGCTGATTTGCTCGCGCATCACCTTCAGCATTTTCAATCTCCCGATATCGCGGCTGATCCGGTCAGCCAGCGTTCGCTTCGATAAGGATCTCGGACCTGGATTCGCGTCGTTGTGCGGGCGACAGGTAGTCGTGGACGACAGTGCCAAGCCCGAGCGTCAAGTCGGCCACGAGGTGCTTGGCCGACAGCACTTGGAGGACGGGCAGTTCGGCGACGGGGGCGAGGGCGTGCGAATACAGGTCCAGCGCCGCTGGCCCGGTCCACGCGCCTTTCACAGTGATGTCTTCGAGGTGGTAGCGGACCAGCTCGCAGATGCGAGCCGAGCCGTCGACATGTGGGATGATCTTGAGCAGGAAATTGGGCGCGGCGAGTTTTCTGGCCTCGGTTTCGATGTCGAGGGCCCGGTGCTTGTAACCCATGGTGCCGGTCGCGATGCGCACCGAGCCGTAGTTCAAGGTGCCAACCAGGGTATCGATCTCGACCGCCAGCTTCGGTTGCGCAAGCTTCTTGGGAAAGCCCCACAGCTCACGCCCGCCGGCGATGGGCGGATGATCATTGAGGAACATCTGATGGGTGAAGCTGCCGGTCTGCCCTTGATAGGAAACCGGGATGACCTGGCCGCTTTCGGTGTAGTCGCCAAAGCCGGTCGAATCCGGCATGCGGATGAACTCGTAGTTTACGACCGGTTCGGCCAGCTCGAGCGGCGCCGGTACGATCCGGCGCAGCGCCTCGGGATCCGTCCGGTACTGGATGATGAAGTATTCGCGATTTATGAAGCGGTAGGGGCCGGGTGGAAAAGCCGGGTTCGTCAGCGGCATGGCGAACGCGCTCGCGCGCACGGTCTCGTGTTTCATCGTGATGAGCTCCAATTTGATCGATGGCGAGGGAGCCGCGCTTCTGCGTGGGAAGCGCGGCCGTATCGCGTGAGGCCCTCAGACTTCGGTGACGTGCTCCGGATCGGCCGACGCCAGCGCGGCGGCACGCTCGGCCCGCGGCGGGTAGATCCACACGGTGTTGATCTCGTGCTTCGTCTTCTTTGCAACCTCGCCGACGATCTCGACTTTCCGTTCCCAGCCCCGCGTGAAGAGCGCGCCGGCTTCGCCGAGGTCGAGGCACGTGACGTAGGCTTTCTGGTGATACGGCTTGGTCGGGACGCCCAACAGCTCTGCAGCGGCATTGTTGCCCGCGAAGGCGCCCATCCTGGTAGCGTGCTGGCAGGACATCAGCGCAAAGTTGCCGACATCGTCGCACGCTGCCTTTGCGGCATCGCCGGTGGCAAAGACGCCAGACACCGACGTCACACGCAGATCCTGATCAACCAGCAGACGTCCGAAATTGTCGCGCTCGGCCGGGATCTGTTGGGTCAATGGCGCGGCGCGAATGCCTCCCGCCCAGACTACGGTTTCCGCGTCGATGCGTTCGCCATTTGAGAGCGTGACACCGGTTTCATCGAGCGAGGTGACGCCAGCGCCGACCCGGGTCTCTACGCTGAGTTTACGCAGGGCATCCTCGATGACGGGACGAGGGCCAGCGCCCATATCGGGAGCGATCGCACCGTTACGTTCGACGATGATCACGCGCGGATTGGCATCCTTGCCGAGGATCGCACGAAGCCGCGCGGGCATCTCCGTCGCCGCTTCGATGCCGGTGAAGCCGCCGCCGGCGACGACGACGGTGTCGCGTCCGTTTCTTGCCGGCCGATCCGCCAGGCTGTGCAGATGCCGGTCGAGGGCAATCGCTTCGTCGAGCTGGTCAACGCTGAAGCCGTGTTCGGCGAGGCCCGGAATATTCGGGCGGAAAAGCCGGCTGCCGGTGGCCACGACCAGCCGGTCATAGGAGAGCGTCTTTCGCGGGCCCTTGGCAGTAGCGACCTGCAGCATTCGGGACTTGGTATCGACCGTTTCGGCACTGCCTTGCACGTAGACGACGTCGATGGACTTGAGGACATCCAGCAGAGGCGCCGTCAGGGTTTCCGGCTTCGGCTCGTAGAGCCGCGGGCGAACCACCAGCGTCGGCTCCGGTGCAACCAGCGCGATCTCGAGCTCGTCGGGCGAAGCACCCTGGATGTCGCGCAGCCGGGCGGCGGAAAGTGCAGCGTACATGCCGGCGAAGCCGGCGCCTATGATGACAAGTCGCATGTGATATTCTCCTGTTGTTGGTCTTCGGGCATACGCGCGTTGCTGCCGCCGCTCCCGAAGTAGCGGCTCGTTGTGATCGACGACGACGCGAAGAGGTGAAACGGAATCGTCAGGTCTTAGGGGGAGGGGCAGCTCGGCATCGATGCCGCGGAGCGGCGGCGAAAGAAAATCGGCTCGGTGGCGTTCGGACCGCGCCAGTTGGCATAGGGAAGCTGCACGTCATCGTTGGTTACGATGGACATCGCCGGGTTCGTCCTCTGCAGGGATTGCTGTGGAATTTCCACCTCCTCGCCGGTTGCAGAGGTGAAGCGAACTGCCAACGAAAGTCCGTACACGATTGTCGTTGCGACGAGTCTTCGTCGCGGCGGGATTGCAAAGAGGCTGACGAAGGTCTTCGAGGTCATCGTTTGTCTCCGTCTATGGGGAGCGTAGGGCACCTTGATCATCTACCGAACCGGAGCTCCAGCTGCGCCAGCGCGATTGCGGTGCCTGCATAGAGATTGCTGCTACCGCATGCGCCGTCGCCAATCGCTCGGCGTTTCGCCGGTCAACTTCTTGAACGCTGCGGCGAACGCTGTTTGGGAAGCATAACCAAGCTGTGCGGCCACCGACGCGATCGACGCATCGGTATCGCGCAGCATGTTCATGGCTTGATCGAGCCGCTGCTGGCGCAGCCAGGCATGAGGCGAAAGCCCGGTACTTTCCTTGAAGGCGCGGCAGAAATGGAAGCGCGAGAGCCCGGCGTCTGATGCGAGCGCAGCGAGCGACACGTCAGTATCGGTGTTCGAGCGCAGGCGTTCGACCGCGCGTCGCAGAGCATGGGGAGACAGCCCGCCCGTGATCGGCTCGAACGTGGTTGGCGCGCCGGTGTGCTCAGCCAGGATACGTGTAGCCAGGAGATCGGTCAGTTGCTGCCTGAACAGGAGATCCAGGGCTGCATTGCCCTCCAGCACCTCCGCCGCACTCATCAGCAACCCGGATACGACGGGGTCGGGATGCCCCGTTCGTTCGAGAAGATCGCCGGGAGCGGGCGCGTTGGCCTCGCGGGCGATGCGTTCGAGCGCCGCGTGTGGAAGATAGAATTGAATGACATCGACAAAGCCGGGAATATCCCATCTGGCGCTTGAACCGGACGGAATGATCGTCACAACTCCGGAACGCGCCGTTCCAATCGCAACCGACTTCCCGGTGCGCCGCTCCAGGCGCTGAACGCCTGTGGGGTAAGTCATGATCACGTGGTCGGTCATGGGCTCGACCACGTCATGCAGAGCCCCATGTTTCCAATGCGCGATGGCGCCGTTGGAAGGGTCGGAAGCCATCTGGAGCGGTGCAGTCTTGAGGACGCGCGCCATCTCCACGTCGGCACGGCGTCGCTCGGCGACCGGGGAGTCGCTGTGGCTCGCATCTGGGGCAACGAGCAGAGCCTCCAGCGGATCGTGCAGGATCGGCTTGTTCATGGAGCTATCCTCGCTTCTGAAGGCACTTCATCAACTGCAGGAGGAGCTAGCGCACGCGTCGCCGCCAATCGCTCGGCGTTTCCCCGGTCAATCGCCTGAACGCTGCGGCGAAAGCCGTCTGGGAGGCATAGCCAAGCTCTACCGCCACCGACACGATCGAAGCGTCGGTGTTGCGCAGCAGGTTCATGGCCTGCTCGAGCCGGTATTGCCGCAACCAGGCAAGAGGCGAAAGCCCAGTGCTCTCTTTGAAGGCGCGGCAGAAGTGGAAACGCGACAGGCCGGCATCCGAAGCCAGGGCATCGAGGGAGACATCCGCGTCGCTGTCCGAACGCAAGCGTTCGATCGCACGGTGCAGGACCTTCGGCGAAAGCCCACCCACGGGCGGCTGCAGCGTCGTCGGCGAACTGGTGTGGGCGGCCAGAAGGCGCGTGGCCAGGAGGTCTGTCAGCTGATGCCTGAACAGGGCATCCAGTGCTCGATTGCTCTCCAGCACGCCGGCCGCGCTAAGGAGCAATCGGGATGTGATGGGGTCGGGATGTGCCGTTCGCTCCAGGAGATCAGTCGACGTGCCGGTCGCGGCTTCGTCGGCAACGCGCTTCAGGGTTGCGTGAGGAAGATAAAGCTGCACGACATCAACAGGCTTCGGGATATCCCATCGGGAGCTCGATCCTTCCGGAATGATGATCACGACCCCGGGACGAAACGTTCCACTCACAACCGATCTTCCCGACCGCCGCTCCATGTGCTGCGTCACGCCGTTGTAAGCCATGACGACATGGTGGCTCATGGGTTCGACGACGTCGTGCAATGGTTCATGCTTCCAGTGAGCTATCCCGGCGCCGGAGGCATCCAATGCCATGCGAAATGGCGTGGTGTGGAGCACACGCGCCATCTCTGCGTCGGCGGCGCGACGGTCGGAGACCGGCAAGTCGTTTTGGCGCGCGACGGGCGTAGCCGGCGGAGTCTGCAGAGGATCGTGCGAGATCGGCTTGCTCATGAGGGGGTACTCGCGTTGGGGCCAGTACTCGCGTCGCCAGGCGTGACTTGCGGGCTGCGCGAAGCCGACGCTTGGTATAGCCTGTATCGATGCGCCTGGGCGCCGCGAGCTTTCGGCGCGTGTTCTAGGCGCGGAGAACTACGGGTTCTTTCCCAAACCGGCGGTGCTTTGCCGGATTCTGCTCAAAGCCTCGGCGAGCGCTGTACACGGCTGACGGCGTGGTCAATGCGGGGGGGAAGCGCCATTAGCATTCACAAACGCACGATGGAACCGAGCTGTGATTTGGAGAAGCCTCGCCGAAAAAGCGAAACTACGTTGGAATCACTGTGAAAATCGTTCTGTTGCGAATTGATCGGGCTGCGGCTAACACAGCCACTCGTTCCACGAGCGAGTCTGGACGGTAGCCATCCACCTCCGATACTGTCCTGCGATCTTGCGGGCGCGAGGATAGCCCGCCCAATCCAACTCCACTGATAAGACTGACCTCAGATGACACAAGCGGGCGTCTACGGAGAAAGGCTCGGGCGACCCTTGTACTTGAAGGACGCGCCCTCGCTGATCACGCGCTCCCTGCGCAGCGCCGAACTCGCGGTCACCGAAACCCGGAATGACGATCCCGTGCGCGATCTTTCGGGCTCGTTTCCATCTGAGGATGCCTATCTTGTCAGTCTTAAATTTCGCGACTACCCGGACTGCGAATGCTGGGAACGCGGGCGGAGCATCGTCAAGACGGACATCCGCGCCGGTGCGACGTATCTTTATGATCTCAAGCGCGATCCACGCTACGTCATAGATAAGCCGTTCCATTCGGTCTTTTTCTATTTGCCGCGCTCGGCACTCGACGATATCGCCAGACAGAGCGGCGCGCCACGCGTCGGCGAACTTGACTATCAGCCCGGCGTCGGACACGACGACGCGGTCGTCCGTCATGTCGGAGCGTCGTTGCTGGAGGGGCTGCGTCGGCCGGTCGAGGCCAACCAGCTCTTCATCGATCACATGATGCTTGCGTTCACCGCGCATGTCGCCCAGACCTATGGCGGGCTGAGGCGAAGTGGCGAGTTGGCTCGCGGCGGTCTTGCGCCGTGGCAGGTGAAGCGAGCCTGTGAAAGGCTCGAGTCTGACCTCGGCGGGACGATTTCATTGCAACAAATCGCGGCCGAGTTTGACCTCTCGGTCAGTCATTTCTCGCGCGCGTTTCGAATCTCCACCGGACTGCCGCCGCATCAATGGCTGCTCAATCAGCGCGTCAAAGCGGCCAAGCAGTTGATGACTGTCCGCGATCTGCCCCTGGCCGAAATCGCAATTTCGGTCGGGTTTGCCAATCAAAGCCACTTCACGCGGGTATTCTCGGCCGCGGTCGGGGTCAGCCCGGGCGCGTGGCGCCGCCAAGCGTATGGTGCAACGGGAAGCGAAACCTAAGGGACCGCGCCTATGGCACAGGCGAGCACCTTCGGACAAAGGGTTAGGCAGCAGTTGCGCCTGAGGGATGCACCGCCCTCGCTGATCACGCGTTCGATGCGTGGCGTCGACCTCGCCGTTACGGAAACCCAGGACGATAACCCCGTGCCGGGCCTTTCGGGCTCGGTGGCCGATGAGGCCTATCTCGTCAGCCTTAAGCTTCACAATTACCCGGACTGCGAACTCTGGGATCACGGCAAGTGCGTCACTAAGGCGGATGTCAGAGCCGGTACAACGTATCTCTACGACCTCAGGAGCGATCCGGGCTTTGTCATCGACAAGCCGTTCCATTCCCTCCAGTTTTATCTTCCGCGTTCAGCGCTTGACGCCGTCGCCAAGGAATCCCGTACACGGCGTGTTGGCGACCTCGCCTGTCAGTTCGGCTTCGGCCATGACGACAAGGTCATGCGTCATATCGGAGCATCGCTGTTGCAAGCGCTCAGTCGGCCGGCCGAGGTCAACCAGCTTTTCATCGACCACATGATGCTCGCGTTCAGCGCGCACATCGCCCAGGCCTATGGCGGGCTGCAGCCCATCACCGTATCGAGTCGCGGCGGTCTCGCTGCTTGGCAAGTGAAACGCGCCTGCGAAAAACTCGAATCCGACCTCGGCGGGCAGCTTTCGTTGCAGCAGATCGCGGCCGAGTTCGGCCTCTCGGTCAGCCATTTTTCACGTGCATTTCGGGTCTCAACTGGTTTGCCGCCGCACCAATGGCTGCTTCGTCAGCGCGTGAAGGCGGCCAAGCAGTTGATGACGGTGCCCGAGTTGCCGCTGGCCGAGATTGCACTATCGGTCGGGTTCGCCAATCAAAGCCATTTTACGCGGGTGTTCTCGGCAGCCCTCGGTGTCAGCCCAGCCGTGTGGCGCCGCGAAACACTTGGGACGCCGGAAGGCGAGACATAGTCCGCGGCCATCAGTGGGAACTCACCTGATCAACGACGCCTCGCAAACGAGATGGCATAGGCGGCGCTGCGCCCCGCGAAGATCTCGTCAGGCGGATGACTGATGCCTTCGGCGAGATTTGCCGGATCGAAAAAGAAGGCGTCGCACGCATCGTTTGGCTCGATAGCTGTGATGACGATCGTTCCGAGCCGCACTGCTTCTCGTCGTTCTTCGTCCGGCCAACGGATGGTCACGTCCATAGTGGGATCCCGGGGACGATCGAGCAGCGCCATCACGCTGAAGCGGGCATCGCCTGCGGCGATCCGATGTTGGAGATCTTCGTGCAGGAAATCCGCAGACTTCGTCCTGGCCTCGTCCTCCGCCAGCGCGAAGTCTCCGCCGACCGGCGTGACCTTGAACTTGATGAACCGCGTCTCCCCCATCGAATTCGTCGTGGGAAAGGCGTGCACGCCCCAATAGGTTGTTCCAGCAAAGCTCGCCGGCACCGGACGCGTGGCGATGTAATTGGCCTGGTGCAGCGTTTCGGGATTGGCGGCGGCAAATGCGCTGATTCTCTCCATATCCGGCCTGCCGTCCGCTCCCGGAATGCTCGCGTTGAGGAGCGCCAGCATCTGGTCGAGCGTCCTCGCATAGTGCACCGGAGCGCTCTGCGTGAGAATGTCGGACCGATGATCAACGTTCCCGAGCCTGAAGCTGAAGCCGCGCAGCGCGCGCTCGTCGGTATTCACCACTCCGGGATTGCCGCCGCCGACCGAGAAGCGGGCCAGTACGCGCGATGGTCTTGTGAAGCTCTGGGATTTAGTAATCTCCTCTGCCTGATCCGAGGGGATATAAGCGCCATGGACGCATTGGCCCTTGGCAAAGCTCGCACGTACCTCCGGTGGATCACCGGCTACCGCTTTCAGGGCGTTGACGATCGACGCGGCCGTGGCGCTGCCGTTCGGGACATGGCGGGATCTTGAGTTTGACACCGCAACGGTCTAGCGAACCCGGTGTTACGTCGCTCCAGAGCGATTGCTGCACTTGTAGAGCAATTGCTGCGTTTTGCAGACGCCACAATCACTCGGCGTCGTTACCGATGGCCCAGGGGCGCGCAAGGAGGCGCTAGCCTCCCTGCTGGTCGCTAGAATCGGTGTCGCGGGCCCATGGTTTGGATTTGTCCGAGCGAGGCGTTGTTTCGCGATGCAGCGGACCATTGACTTGGACCCATGTATTCCGCTCGCCGCATTGGCGAGTGGCTAGCCCGTCGTGCTCGTCGATCGAGAGGCCGTCATTCCGAAGGAGAAAAGCCATTGCGGTTTCAACGCAGGTTTATCGACCCATTTGTCGGAACGGCCGTGGATTTTACGTGCAGATCATTCGTCTCGGCGACTGCGGCTATGGCTCGGCCGAGATCTCGGATGGTTGGTCTATACGAGCACGGCATCGAGCCACACGTCACAGTGTTCGACAAGTCGGTCCGCACAGATGGGATATTCTCGCGCGAGGACTTCACCTATGACCACGCAGGTGGCGTGTATCGCTGTCCTGGCGGCAAGGTACTCACCACGACCGGAGCGCTGGTGAACGATGGCGCCACGATGCTTTACATGGCCAGCAAGCGCGATTGCGATCGGTGCGCACTGAAGTCCCGGTGTTGCCCAAGCAGCCCTCACGGAGGGTGCCGGGCTCAATCTAAGAGGGCGCTCGCGACATGGTCCGCCAGATCGCAAGGTCGTGGGAAGGAGGCACCTCGCGTCGGCTCCGCAAAAAGATCGAGATGCTGTTCGCGCACCTCAAGCGCATTCTCAAGCTCGACCGTCTAAGTTGACGAGGTCCAAAAGGTGCTCGTGATGAGTTCACCCTCGCAGCCACCGCCCGGAACCTTCGTAAGATGGCCAAGCTGATCCCGACGCAATCACTCAAACCCGCATAACGGCCGGTGGGCCCCATCGGCGCTGGCGCCAATACATCAGGACTACTGCCGCCTTTTTCATCGGAATCGGCCCAGAGGCGAAGTGTCCGCACGCCTCGTCGAGGCCCGGATAGCGAGGTGTATCGGACCCGATCTACTCACATCGAGTTCTTCGCAATACCCTGAGCGGAATTTTTCAATTGGGGCCCGCGCGCGAGACGTTTGATGGTCTTCGCGGCGCAATGCGGGATAACGGAGAGCGCCAGATGCTCGTTCCTTTCGATTCCTAATCCGACCTCCCGCGACGATGACCTTTATCCCGTCCGAGGATAGTCGCGCTTTAGCTGCACCCCCTTAGGCAAGGTGCTCTCGAACTTGTCGAGAGCCTGGACGATCTCAGCGACATCGTCTGCCTTACGCGCAAAGAAAACGAAGCCGCTGTCGGAATTCTCGGTACTGCTCCCGTTGCGTGACAAGGTCGCGATCTTAATCCAATGCTGAGGAACCATCCCAGGTGTCATGATCGCAAGTCCAATTCCGTGACGTTCCATGAGAACATCCATCCAGTCAAGTGAGTGCTCCGTCATGCGCGCTATACGTGCGGACTCGGAGCCCAGGCCGGACAGATCCAGCACATATTGGGAATTGCCGTAGTTGACGTAGCCAAGTTGGTTAACGGCGACAGGCTTGCGGTAGAAATCCGTGACGAATCTGTGGAGTTGGGCGCCGCCAAGATATTCGCTGCGCGCCAAGTGAATCGCGAAGGCAAACTGCGTGGCATATCCGGCAAAGATCATCGTGAGAGCTGCGCAGAAGATCGCCACGCCTCGCCAGGACGCATTCGTGCACCACTTAGAGAGCGCCTCGCCGAAGATAATGGCGAGGCCGCACACATTGAGAACAAGCACGTAAATTTCGTAACGGTGTGGAACCCAGCCTAGCTTGCCGCCCGTTATTTGCGCTAGCGAAACGAAGGTAATGAAGGCAAGCGTCGCCAGCTTGACCTGGTCCGATTTCGTGATCGGGCGACATTGAAGTTCCCGCATTACCCCTCCCAGCCAAACTACGCCAAGAGCAATTCCCGCAAGGATCTGCGCAGCTCCAAAACTGTTCAGATTGGAGTAGACGTTCTTGGCCAGAGCAACGCCGACTGCCACCAAACCGCTGTGATCGGCGACCGCTGCACTAGACCAATCCGAACGGGCCAAAATCGAACTTGGTAACAGGGGCAGACCGAGCAAATGCAAAAATGCGGAATAACCCGCAACCAACAGCACACCAATTGCCAGGATTGCCAACGCATAGCCATAGCGACGGAACGCGATGAAAATCAGTGTGTCTGCGACCAGCATCCCCGCCGCCTCAAAGCGTATGATCGGTTGAACAATGATACAGACAAACCACCACCAATCGCAGCGGCCATATCTCACGAATCGCACCAGACCGAGCAGATAGGCGACAGACATTGCGACATGCAGCGAATGTTCAAGACCGGTCAGCGCCAAGCCTGGCAGGTTGAGTGCGACGGCAATAACGGCCGCCAATACAAACAAGTACTGGGTCGAAAGGCGCGCCAGCGGTATCTGGCACTCCTTGGCGAGGCGTACGGCAAGAACACCTGTAGCCACCGTCGATGCAACGTTGACGAGAAGCGGAAGGAGTGCGCCCAGGCCCAGAAAGCGCAACGCAGACAGCAGAAAGGGAAAAATGATCGTCGAACTGGGCGCCGAATGTTCTCCGGCGAAGAGTCCGTAATTTCCAAGTGCAATCTGGTCGGCAAGGGCAAGGTGCGTGTAGGGGGCCTCAAGGCTGTATGCGAAATGCCCGCCGGTGACAATGAAAACGAGAGCGATCTGGACACCCAGCACCGTGGAGATACCCAATGTCACGGCGAACCAAGTTCCTCGGGCTACGAAATCATCCTTTGTTGCAAGATCGCCGAGACGTCGTTCGCGTCTCTCCTTTCGCGGAAGGGCACGCGGAGGTTTGGCAACGACAAAATTGTCCATGAGGTCGCTTCCGAATTCTCGACACGTCACGTAAAGCGGCATGCGATCTATCACTTACCGCGAATCAAATCCTGTAAGCAGCCAACTCCGCCCAACGACCGTCCAATCGAGTCAGTGAGCTCCTCAGATCGCGCTAATCAGAATTCCACAAATCATCACGAATGCGAGCAGACTGTTTTTGTCCCTGAGGGCGAACAATATCGGGTCATCATCCAACTCCCGTCGGTGCGCCAGCATAAGGAGTCGGCCGAACCAATAGATGAGAATCGGACAAATTAACCAGAGATAGTGGGCATGCCGATAAAGATGGTGGACTGTATCCGACGAAATGTAGAGAGCAAACACCGTGACCGCGTTGAACGACGCCGCTGCCATCAGCGCAGCGACAGCGCCCAAATCCGACTTACGGTAGTTCCTATTCGACATCTCCGGCAAATCGGCCTCGATCCTAGCCGTCAATTCCACGTAACGTTTCACCAACGCGAGCGCCACAAAGACAAACATCGAGAATCCGAGCAGCCATTCCGATAGGGGAACAACGATTGCGACAGCGCCGCCTACTACTCGAATTGTGTAGAGTCCAGCCAGCACGATCACGTCGACAAGCATTTTGCGCTTGAGCACGAGCGAATAGGCCGTCGTAACCAGCAGATACAAGGCGATTACCGCCGCAAAATGCATTGAGACCGAGATGGCGAGGCTGATAGCCGTCATAGTCAGCAGCGCAGCAACAATCAGCGCGCGCGACGCTGATAGCGTGCCTGCGGCAAGAGGTCTGTGCTTCTTGTGGACATGCGCTCGATCAGCGTCGATATCGACAAGATCATTGATGATATACGCGCCGGAGGCGATAAGCGAGAACGAGACGAAGGCCAGTATCGCGTAAAGGAGGGAATTCGGGTCGATCCGTTGAGCAGTCACCATCGGAACGAATATCAGAAAATTTTTCGTCCATTGATGCACTCTCATCAACTTCAGCCAATTGCGCATCTGCCCCGGCGAAACGGGCCAGAGTACCTGCTCTGATTCGGTTGGTATGAAGCATTCGAAGCTATTGCGCCCCAAGGCATCATCGATTTGCTGCCGAAGGACTGACGCGGACATTCGCTCGTCACTATTCGAGGCGAACACGCCGGCAAACAGGCCGAGATGGTTGGCCACGGCGCGCACGTAACGCTCGTTCGAGGATGAGACCAGATAGACTGTCCTGTTCTTGGCAACCGCTCGTCGAACGCGATCGAGAGCAACTTCGTTGTAGGGCAGAAGGGAGGCGTCTATGGATGCTGCATTGGCGATGTAGGAGTCGACGGAGGCTCTCCCACGCAGAAGACGCAACGCGAACTGTCCGATACTTGCCGGATCTCGCGTAAGAAGCACAAACGCCGACTGAAGGGAAAAGTCGACGTTGAGGAGAATATCTTCGAGATCGACGATTAGGGCCTTGCCCTCTGGATGACTTGCCCTGACTGGGCCGATCGCGTCGGCGGATGACTGCGATGAGCTAATATACATGAGGCTCCCCATAGCTTCGCTGCAAACTCGCACCCGCCCGCGCACGATGGAATCGCTGCCCGGCAAGAGAAAGCTACTGAGGTGGGCTGAGGCCGCGCCTTAACAAATGCAAATCGAGTAAGGAAAAGTCGGCAAAATTCGAGTCGGTTCCTCGGTGCAAAAGTGGACATTGCGTTTCACCTTGTCGGCGACATCTTTGGTCTGGAAAACGGCGACGTACACCGCTTCACGGCGAAAGCGATCGTCGAGACGATTAAGCGCCAAAGCCTCGAAACGGTTGCCGACAGCGATGCGGCCGTGACGCATAACTTGCTCCGCATGACCACCAACGCCCTCCAGCACGCTGAGGATCACATGCTTCTTCCGGGCCGCAAAGATGCAGTCGAAAGAGTTGCGGCGTACCTCCTCGAAATGGACAACCGAGTTACTGGCGCTGCCAACATAACACTCCCGATGCCACGGCGGGACATCGCTGACTACCTCGGCCTGACCCTCGAAACTGTATCTCGCGCATTGTCACGATCGCGTCGAGCGGGAGTCCTCGAGTTCGTTGGCAACACGCAACGCGAGGTCAGGCTTCTCGACCGCAAGCGCCTCCTTGCGTTCGACTGGCAGAGTTAGCGCGCCGGTCAGGCGAGCGCCTTATTCCCCACAAGGATTGAAACTTCCTGCTTGCTCGTGGTCGCGAGACAGAGTTCATATGCGCGCGTGCCAGAAGATAAGTTTTTGCGTGCTCGTTACCAATCGGGAACAACTGGAATTCGGACCGCCTCGGTGCAAAAGTGCACGTTTGCGCTCTGGTGTTCGCGCTAGGCTCAGCTTGCAGGACGCTGCCGCGCGTTCTGTCCGAAGGGCCGCTAGCCTGCCCGGCGCGAAGCCGGGGCTAGCGGCTCCGTAGGCGGGCGGCAAATGGGCCACGCCTGCTCAGTTTCATTCAACGTCTCCGCTCGGGCGATCTCGGGATTGCCGAATTCCGGCACAACTTGCCGTTAGGCTGGCCTTATCATGTGCTACTGTCTCTCCTACGGGCAATGATCTGGCGTTTGCGATAGTCGTGGTTACAGTGGGCAGCATGACGCCGCTGCTAACGGCCATGGCCGTATTCATGCGGTAACTTGCCGGGGCATGATGGGACGATGCTTTAGCGATGCGCAGTCGCGTGATCATCGCAGCCGATTATCGGGAT
>NZ_JBANBA010000054.1:0-59031 GCF_059803475.1 Bradyrhizobium sp. UFLA05-89
GCCGCATGGCCAAGACCAGGCGTAACCGCCATCAACCGCGGCCATGCGGCATAATCCCGCTTACGGCATAATGACCGAGTTCGTGCAAGGCCGTGCGGTGCCAGTTGATGGGTTCAAAGTAGGCCTGCGGCGGCGGGACCTGAACATAGTCTTCGGCTGTTGCATAGAATGCCCGATCTCCACCGATCCGAAATTTAACTCCGCTGGCCTTGATCAAGGCGTCGACGGTGGGTTCGATGAGGCCAGCCGGCGGTGGTGGCGCTGCGTTGGCAATCTCATCGGGCAGTTCCTCGCACTGATCGGTGTTGAAAACGGTAAATCGTTTGAGGAATGGAATAGCCTTCGCGTCTTCACCGGTCTCGGCGGCGCGCCGCTTCTCATCATTCGGCACGAAACGATCAGCGTAGACAACAGTGGTTCCGCGCTCTCCCTTGCGGACGTGACCGCCAAGCGAAAGTGCCTGACGGAAAGTGAGCCAACTTTGCCCGGTGAATCCGCGTTCGATCACGGCTCCCCAGAGAATGAGGATGTTCACCCCACTGTATTGCCGGTTGGTCGACGCATTTTTCGGCATGGCCAGCGGCGCTTTCGCCGCGGCCGTACCCCAGGGCTGAACCCAGGGGACGCGTCCGGCCTCAAGCTCGGCGATGATCTTGTCAGTGATTTCGTTGTAGAGGTTCGCCCGGTCCTGGCCGGCGCGCGCGCAAGCATTAGGGTTTGACATCGCGGGTCTCCGCGACGGGCACCGCGAGCCTCTCTCGCAGCTTGTAACCCGTCACGGAAAAACCCAGCCTGCACTCTTACTCTCAGCCTCTTCGCCATCTGCCTCAGGGCCGGAGGCCCTGATCGGGCGTGCGCCAGGGGGCGCATCGCCCTACGTGAAATGGCACCCGCAGGAGCGTGAGCATAGCGACGCCGAAGGCGGCACGCGGGACCGAGTGCAGCGACGAGACCGGTTCAATAGCGGCACCCGGGAACGGGGCAGTGATAGCGATGGCCGCAGGCGAGCCCCTTTCCCGAGTGCCCCCGGCGAGGAGCACCAAAGCTCTGGCGCGAGGGATCGAAGCCGCAGGCCGAGACGCTACGCGGCTCGGTTCACGAGAGCCCGGTGCGGCGCTGGCCGCACGCGCAAAGACCTAAGCGAACGTGATGCAGGCAACCCTGCGAGAACCGCTCGGCATTTTCACAGGGGTCTCAGAATTGGGGAAACCTCGTCCTCTGCTGACTGGGAATCCCAGCCTTGTGCTAGCAGCCGGAACAAACGGCGGATTACAGGATTCGTCGTATTCGGAGCTATTTCAATGCTGATGACTATTGAGCGAAGGTCGACAATACGGACAATGCGCGGTTGGGCGATTCACGTGCTCCAGGAGGCGGGCGCCATCCGCGAGTGCGGAGAGCACGGTTGGATGCAGGATCGCGCCGATCCGCATGCGCGAGAGCGAGCCTTCGATATCGCTCGTCAAGACCCGCCAGCAGACGTATCCCCTCAGGCGGCGGAAGCCGCGGTTCGCGACGTGCTGGACTCGATTGGTGATACTTGCCCAGAATGCCTCCCTGACGAGGAGGATCGGCACTAACCAGCAACGCCGACCAGTCTACTACTCAGCGGCCTAGCCGTTTCTCCACGCGCTTGCGTGCGTTGCCGACCTTTTTGACAGCCTTTTTCACCGCCGACGCCGACTTTCGCGTCTTCTTCGCCTCGTACTGCACTTCGTAGTCCTGCCCGCCGGCCACCCGCGCCCGGTCCTGCTTTCGTCCGCGCGCTGTCTTGCTCTTCTTCGCTACTGCCATGGGTGCCTCCTGTTGTGACATCGAAGCAACGCGACAGGGATTCCCAGGTTCCGGAACCATTCGAACTGTGCCAATTTGAATCGGCTGTAGCGTGGAGTTCTGCAGTGGCGTTTCAGCGTAAAAAGCCGGCGGCTATCGGCGTCAAGGCGCCTCTTCCCGGCTTCATCGAACCGGCCCTGGCCACCTCGATAGAGAAGGTGCCGTCCGGAGAGCGCTGGATTCACGAAATCAAGTTCGACGGCTACCGTGTTCAGGTCCATCTGGTCAACGAGACGGCGAAGATCTTCACCCGGCGCGGCCACGATTGGACGCATCGCTTCAAGAAGGTCGCTCATGACGCCTGGCGGATCAAGGCGAACTCGGCGGTGGTGGACGGCGAGATCGTGGTGCCGGCCGCCGATGGCTCGACCGACTTCTCGGTCCTGCAGAATGAGCTCAAGGGCAAATCGAAGAGCATCGTGCTCGTAGCGTTCGATCTGCTCTATCTGAACGGCCGCGACATCCGGAAGCTACCCCTCGTTCAGCGCAAAGCCGAACTCAAGAAGATCCTAGGCGGCACCGACATCCAGTTCAGCGAAAGCTTCGAGATAGACGGCCGCCAGATGTTTGGGCACGCCTGCAAGCTTGGCCTCGAAGGCGTCGTCTCGAAAGTCCGGGGAAGCTTTTATCCGGCGGGACGCACAAATGACTGGGTCAAGAAGACCTGCGTGCAGCGTGAGACACTGACCATTGCCGGTTTCGCACTCGATGGGACGAAGTGGGACGGCATCTACGTCGGCCGGCGTAAGGGCGACGATCTAATATACGCCGGGAAGGTGGACCACGGATTCGACAAGGCATCAGCCGCCGACCTTCGGAAGCGTCTGAAGCCGCTGATCCGCAAGACGCAGCCTTATGCAAAGCGGATTGCGCACAAAGGGATCTGGGTCGAGCCCAAGCTGCTGGCCGAGATAGAGTACCGTGCGAAATCAGCGGAGGGGAAGGTCCGCCATCCCTTCTTCAGGGGGCTTCGGGAGGATCTGTAATGGATGCCTTTGACCGCTTCTGGGAGTGGGCGGAAAAGCCGCTCGATAGTCCGCTGACGATCCCTGCGGAGCTCCATCGAGCGGTGATGGAACTGTCTCCGGAGGACAGGCGGGACCGCGCTAAGGTCAATGAGGCCGCCGCACGGGCGGTCTCTGACCGATCGTCTACAACCGATCGCCCAGTCTGAGCACTCCTGCGCAAGACGCGCCATGCAACATTGACGGGCTTGAATTGGGCAGTGTCCGAATTCGCGAAACAGAGTACGATCAGCCATCACCGGCAAAGGCACTCTGCCCGCGGGCACCGGTGGCTGAGAGACCAATCGCGCTCCCGCCTGCAGCAGGAGCCACCAATGTCTCATGATCCCGAACGTGTAATCCTTGCCCGTCGCCATCTTGCCGGAGGACGTCAGATCGTCGAAAGGCAGAAAATGATGGTCCGCAAGGGCGGTGCAAACACCGCGGAAGCTTTGAAGCTCCTGGCTCTCTTCGAAACAACGCAGAAGATCTTCGAGGATGATCTTGAGCGCATCTTGCGGGAAGAGCGCAACGGCTAAGACTGGAGACTTGGCAATTCAGATGGCGATTTCTGATCTCGGCGGCAAAGCAGGCGCTAATCCTGAGACTCGGGATGGTCTTCGAGACCTAACCTCGCGCCCGTCGTAACGCGGCTTCCAACCGGGCCTTCTCCTTTTCCCAACGCGCCTCCTCGTCCCGCGCGCTTTCCTCAAGGACCTCGAACTGTTGTTGAATATCAGCGGCCTTTTCTTCGTGCTTGCGACGGGCCGCGTCCAAGGCACCCTGCGCCTTGTCGACGGCGTGCTGCCGTCGCTCGCGCTCCTTCTGCCGGGCGGCCTCTTCCTTGGCACGTTCGCGCTCCCGTCGCTTCTGCTCCTTCTCGAAAGCAAGTGCGGCCTTCCGGTCGGCCGCATCGTCGTTGGCCCGCTTAGGAGGTTTCCGAGGTTGACGGCGGTCTGCCTTCTTTGAGCTGCCGCCCGCAAGGTTGGTCGGCAAATCTGCATGCTCCCTGAATGGCCCGCTGGAGCCGACTGGTCTCTTCAGAACGACGCCCGGCGCAGCCATGGTCGCCTCGATAACGTCTGGATCGTCGCTTTCCTTGGCCGCGCCCTGGTGGAAGAGATTGCTGTCGGCGCCCCAGGCTTCGAGGGCCGCTTTCATGGAGGGAGCGGCGATCGCCAGATCGAAGAAGCCCAGCGACGTCTGGAAGGTCTTGAGTTTTCTCGCCATGGCACGCTTCCCGCCGACCGACGCAATCATTTGATCCGTCGTTCAGTCTACCTCGCGAGCAGGGGTTCTTCGAGGCGAGCGCACACCGCGGCCACTCCGGATATTAGTAGCGACGGTCCCAGCGTCACCGGATGATTCGCGACAGGCTAGGCCGACTTTCGCTGCGGCTTTGCGGCGGGCTTTTTCGCCGCCGCCTCCTTCGCCGCTTTTTTGCCGGTGATCGGCATCAGCATTTCCTTCTGCCCAGCGGCCGCCTTGCGCGGCTTCTTGGCTGTCTTTTTCGGCCCCTCTGCTGGGCCCGTCGCGTCTCGTCCGATGCTCTTGCGCAGCGCGTCCATCAGGTCCACGACGTTCTCGCCTCGAGGACGCGCTTTCGCAGTGATAGGTTTGCCCGCGCGCTTCTGATTGATGAGATCGATGAGGGCAGTTTCGTACTGGTCTTCGAACTTGTCCGGTTCGAAATGGCGCGCCTTTTGATTGACGATGTGCTTGGCGAGATCAAGCATGTCTTTGGTAACTTTGACATCCTGGATATCGTCGAAATACTCGTCCGCGGAACGGACTTCATAGGGGTAGCGCAGCAGCGTGCCCATCAGCCCTTTGTCGAGCGGCTCCAACGCGATGATGTGCTCGCGATTGGTCAGCACCACACGACCGATTGCGACCTTGTTCATCTCGCGGATGGTTTCCCGAATGACGGCGAAGGCATCGTGCCCGACTTTACCGTCAGGACGGAGGTAGTAGGGGCGAATGAGATATCGCGGATCGATTTCGCTGCGGTCGACGAACTCATCGATCTCAATGGTTCGCGTCGATTCCAGCGCGACGTTCTCAAGCTCCTCCTTGGTCACCTCGATGAAGGTATCGGTATCAACCTTGTAGCCCTTGACGATGTCCTCGTTGTCGACCTCCTCGCCGGTGTCGGCGTCGACCTTGGCGTACTTGATCCGATGGCCAGTCTTTCGATTCAGTTGGTTGAACGAGACCTTTTCGGATTCCGACGTGGCCGGATAGAGCGCAACCGGACAGGTGACGAGGGAAAGACGTAGGAAGCCTTTCCAGTTGGCGCGCGGGGCCATCGCGGGGAACTCCATTACTGATGCCGGATTCAAGACGAACGACCCGCCTTGGTTCCGACATCGCGGCCCGTCCAATAGGCCGATTTTTTCTCAGGTAGCCCTCGGACGGACTCGACATTTGTTCTTGTTATGTTCTAATTCGGGCATGATCGACCGACCCGCGAGCTGGCGCATGCCGACCCCGAAGCAGATGGAAAAGCTGGCCACCGAGGCCGCCCGCAGACCGACACCTTCCGCTGCGGCTCCGGATGCACCGCTTCCGGCCGAATACTGGGACTCGGTGCTCAAAGATCCTCGCGCCGGCACGACCGCAACCGAGATCCGCCAGCGACGTCTTTCCGACATTCAGCGCCACGTCCTCCGCGTGATCTGCCGCCGCTGCGAGCGAATAGTCGAAATCCAGAAGGCCGATGCACTCCGATTGTATGGCGAGAACGCGGTCTGGAAGGACGTGGCGCAGCGGTTGCTCGACAACACCTGCCAGCAGCGCACAGGCAGGCATGAAGAAGACGGGTGCTGGCCGGCGTTCGAGGCGCCGTAACCGCTCCGGATTGCCGTTCCGATCTCTTGGCGCCTGGATGTCTGGATGGCCCCGAAGTATCACCCCACGCCCCTGTCGGGCGGCGATCGCAAGGCTCTGACAAAAGAGCTCGGCAAGGCGCGCGCGATGGCCAACATGCTTGCTGCTCAATCGGCAGAGATACGGGCCAAGGGTGAGGCCATGATCCAGCAAGCTGACAGACTGCTTTGCGAAAGCTGGAATGAGCGCATGTGGAGCGACGGCGAACCGATCGATCCGTCGCCCACCATCGACCAGGCCGTGAACGGAGGCTTCCCCTGGCTCGAGATCAGGTGCACGCGCTGCAAGACGCCGAGCGACGTCGACCTAGCGGCGATGAAGCACCCGCCAACCACCTTCGTGCATGATCTCGCAAGCCGGCTACGCTGCCGCAAATGCGCCAAGGCGGGCCGGCGTCCGTCTGCGACTCTGCTACAATTGGGTTGGCAGCCTCGCCACGCCAAAACCGAATCCTGACCGATGTGCTATCTTTATTCGATAACGACAAACCAGGCCGCCATCAGCGCGCTGTTTCGCGTCGTGAACCGATACGTCGGCAATCTGGCGCCGATGCCCGGCGTGTTTCCGGACTACAAGGCACCGATCGTGCGCAACGGAGCCGAGGGCCGAAAGCTCGCCACGGCGCGCTGGGGGATGCCATCGTCATCAAAGGCGCTGATGGACGCCACCAAGAAACGAGCCGAGAAGCTGCAGGCTAAGGGCAAGACGGTCGATTTCAAGGAACTGCTTCGAATGGAGCCTGACGGCGGCACGACCAACATCCGCAATGTGAAGAGCAACACTGGACGAGATGGCTAGGAGCCGAAAACCGCTGCGTGGTGCCGTTCAACTCCTTTAGCGAATTCAACAAGGCCGAGGGCGGCGATATCTGGTTCGCGCTCGATGAGGCCCGCCCCCTCGCCTGCTTCGCCGGCATCTGGACCGACTGGACGTCCGTGCGGAAGGTCAAGGAAGGCGAAACCACCAACGACCTCTTCGCGTTTCTTACAACAGAGCCTAACGCCGAGGTTGGCGCCGTCCACCCCAAGGCGATGCCGGTGATCCTGACGAAGCCGGAAGAGGTCGAGATCTGGATGACGGCTCCGCTGGACGAGCCCCTGAAGCTACAGCGGTCGCTCGCCGACGGAACGCTTCGGATCGTCGCCCGCGGCGTCAAGGAAGATACGGGCGGGCCAGCAATGTGACGATTGAGCACGATGACCGGGCGAAGATCTTGCGCTCGAAGGCTGGATCCTTAGCTCTTCTCATCCACTCGAGATCGGCTATGTTGGCCGTCTTTATGGTCCTGCCAACGCAAAATGAATCGCGAAAGCCAGATTCAGAGCTATTTGCAGACTCCCGCGGGCAAGCTCGCACGCTACCGCATGCGACGGCGCAAGAGAGTGCTTCTCATCATCGAAGACGTGGAGCCTCGGTCGAAAAAGATGTCTCCGTCGCAGCGGGCGGCGTTTCAGAACCAAGTTGCCGAGCAGCTCGCAGAGACGAAGCGAACGGCATTGCGCGGCCCGATTGCGCTAAGGATTCGCTTGGCTACCACACATAAGACGCCGCCGCAGGTGCATTCCATCGTAAAGAACCTGCTGGATCTTCTCGGCAAACAGGGAGTCGACGATAAGGATTGGCAACAGAAACGCCTGTACCGGGATGACTCGCAGATTCAGGCCCTCTCGGTGTCCTGCGCACATGGCGAAACCCGGCCTTCAATTACTATCGCCGCGCGCAGCATGTCGAGCATGGTCGATGATATCGAGTTGGCCGCCCAGGCTACGCACGCGTTTGATGAAAAGGATGCCGACCACCCTCTTCATAACGAGCGGGATCACGGATGGATCGAAAGTTTCAGGCGCCTGATCGAGCATGAAGCCGAGACGCGTGCAAGCAGCGGCGACGAGCTCTACGAAGCGATGATCAAGTCAGGACGCGGGCTACGCGCAACGCGCTTTTCTTGGCCCGTCCGCGCTCACCGTTCCAGTCCTCGCCTGGCTTTATGGACGGCCGAAAGGGCCGTTCATGCAGTCCAACCTCGCCCTGTGGCCCGGTGTCGTCCGGCAGACCAGTCTTCGCATCCAGCTCGGCGAGCTCCCGGTCCGGCCGGGCGAGTCCAGCGCTTTCAGGACGCGGATTGACGCCGCATTGGATGATTTCGAACGACGGTGGGGCTGGCTGATCCGGCCACTCGTCGTCTCGGTCGGATTGCAAGTCATTGTGCAGCCGAATGCCTCGACGCCCCCCGGCACTCAGCATGATCTCGACAACATCGTCAGGGACTACCTGTTGCCCAGGATCGTTGCCAGATTCAGCACGGTCTCTGCGCATGTATGGACGGTGGACTTCGAGGAGATGGCCCGGGTAGTCCCGGAGCTCGCGGCGCGGTGGAGCGCCGAGCCCAAGCCGCCGAAAGGCAGCAAGGCGGGCGTCACGGGATATGAAGTGTGGCAGCTTCCCCCCGCTCCCGCCGGCGAAGCCGGATTCGTGAGCGTGTCCATGACAGCACAGCCGAACTTCGAGGGCGACCTGATGGAGCGGGTTGATGTCAAGATCAGGCGATGGACCGAGCATCTCGAGGAGACTTCGCAGATTCGGCGGCGAATTTCGCGGATGTGGTGAGCATGCTTGGCTAGAATTGAGAGGACAGCCGCAGCCACCGTAAAGAGTGCTCCTCGCTACGATCCGCCGTTCGCCCGGCGCTCAAGCTCGCGGCAGCGCTCAACCAGCTTTTCAAAAAGCTCGGCGTCATCCATCAGGACACCATCATCCGCCATCTTCTTTTAACCGGCTTTCAGCACCCTTAGCGCTTCGGCAACCAATCATTCGCCTCTGTCTCTGCTGTCGGCATCGGCGAGGGACTCGAATGCTTCGTGGATGTCGCGAGCCCGCCTCGGAAAAAAAGCCCTCATCTCTCCGTCTTCCAGCGGGACCTTTTTCAGATTGAAGGTCCCATGGAGCTCGCGCATTTCATAGAACCGCACGGGATGCGCCCTGTTATCCAAGGCAGCGACGACGGCATATTTCACCGCCTCCGTGCAACGCATTCCGAAGATGATTTCTTCGAGCTCGAGCGGAGAGTTTTGCAAACCGCGCTCTCCGATGAGACGCCATTCCTGCTCGTACCGCCAACTTGCCGCCTTTCGCAACAGGACTGCCTCGTCGACCTGAAGACCAGCGCCCTTATCGCCATCGAGCATCGCCAGGACCTTGCTGGCGTCGACAAGCCGCTTGCCGCCGTACTTGACCCTGTGGAGATCGGGTTGCGCTTCTGATGGTACCGAATAGCCAATGCAGACACCGCGATGCTGGTCGCCATAGTGGCTCCACATCAGCGGGCAGGTCACGCGTTGGGCCAGAGATACAATGCCCTTGTCATATTGCAGCAGCAATTCTTTTTCGAGCTGGCGGCCAAGCAGATATTGAAGAGGATCCGCCATCTCGTAACTTGGGTCGCCGGCGTTATAGTTGACTTCAGAAATGACTTGATCTGCCTGCGACCGGCTCAGTCGGCTGATGTGATCCAGGGTCTTAGGACCTTTATATCGGATGGTTTTGGCCGCAGCCTTCATCTCGGCGCCCACGCGCCGCTCGACGAACTTGCGCAATCCACGCTCAAGGTCTGGAGCGGGAAGATCAGTGTTGAGCGAGGGCCGGGTATCGAGCGGATCGTTGAACGTGGTTGGATCGGCATAGAACAGATTGTCGGCAATGATGATATCCAGCGTGAGATTATTGAACACGCGGTATTTGAACAGCCGCCTCGGAATGCTCGGTTTCCTTGCCATTGCTTGCTCTTGCCCAACCGTCTGGAGGTTTGTGTTACGAATCAATGACGGACTATAAGTCGCTTCTACACCGGCCCTTTGAGAAGCCTCCGCCGAAATCGACATTCATGGTCAGGGGACATCTTATTGTAGCCCTTCGGACCAGGCGGGCGCTGGCATCGGATCGCACTACTCTCGAGTGCCAACGATGGGGGCCAGCGCGCGTCGTTGAAGTCGCTGTCATCTTGGTTGCCAAAAACGAAGGGGAAGTTAGGATCGAGTTCAA
Source organism: Bradyrhizobium sp. UFLA05-89 (assembly GCF_059803475.1). NCBI lineage: Bacteria > Pseudomonadati > Pseudomonadota > Alphaproteobacteria > Hyphomicrobiales > Nitrobacteraceae > Bradyrhizobium > Bradyrhizobium sp. UFLA05-89. Next base: position 9,765 of record NZ_JBANBA010000054.1, read on the forward strand.
CCTGTGGGAGTGGCGATGGCGGAAGGCGACGATAAGGACTGGCCCAATTGGGCAAAAAGCATAAAGAGTTGGCTCGCGGTCGCCACGGGTTTGATTGTAGCGGTCGGCCTCCTGCTGGCTGCTCTCGGTAAAGGCAAGGAGGCCTGGTGCAGCTTGGTCAGTTGCGATCAGCCGAAACCGGGTCCAGTCGCTCCGGCACCGCCGAAAGCTAATTGCCCGGCAAGTCTACCTGCGTATGACTCGCCGGAGATGGGCGGTGGCCACAACCAAGAAGAAATCTGTGGCCCAAACCGCAAAACTTACGAACAGCAGTATCCCGGCTGTGCGGTTTCAATGGCGGTTTCTGAAAGCAGCAACAAGGACTTTCTCGGCCACGTCACTTACAAGTATCATTGCACTTATGCGATTAGCCCAAAGTGACCAAGAAGAAACTCGGAACCAAATGACCATCAGCAAGCTCAGGTCCTCGAAGGACTACTTCGACCAGGTCCTTAAGCCGAACTATTTAGCGTTCGCCAATTCGCCAAGTACGTTTCAGCTCGTCTACAATACCGCCGCTCCGCTTTTCCATATGCATGAATGGGTATTTAATTTGGATAAGGCCAAAGCGGAGGCCGCTCTTGGCGTCACGTTTCAGAAAAAGTCAGACGTGTGGAGTGAAGTGCGGAACGCAGTTCCGAATGCAGGCTTCATTCGGGATATTGCGAACTCCTCGAAGCATGTGGCGCTGACGCATTCTTCGACTTCGATGACCCGTAGCGCCAACACCTTCATCGTAGATTCCACATTGAGCGGAGGCGCGGCCCTAAGTGGAACGTTGAGATTGAGCACTCCGAACATGGTCGCCATTGAGGGCGAGCCTGCGGCATCGTTCGACGCTTGCGCAGCCGGCGTTTATAACTTTTGGGAAGGACTGGTGCGTCAGCTCTAGGCGCATTCTGTCGTGATGATGCAGCTCACTTCGGGGCGTGTAGTCCTGAAAAAGCGCAGGTTCGTGACCGTTTGCTCGGGATGCATCTCCCTCACAAGGCACGCAATGAATTTTGAACGATAGAAACAACGGTATCGCCCGGCATTCGGCCGCTGGTTGGCAATCGTTCCGCTAAGGTTAGCACCGCCCGCCACACGTCGGTCCTATCCATTAAGTTGCACGCTTCTTCGGCTCGCTCTGCGAAGAGCCTTGTTGCCTCTGATCCGTTCAAGCCGATCCGTTGACAAGTCTCAATGACGTTTTGACGGTCATCGCTGCACCCGTAATCATGCCAAACCAAGCCGAAGGAAGCGCCTGTAAATTTTCCTTGTGCCGCTGCTCCGGCAGTAAGCTCCAAAAGCCGCAGGCTCGCCCACTCCAATGGATCGATGCGCATAAAAGAAAATAGCTTGCGCCAATCGTCCACCGTCCACCGGACGCCTTCCCTGATGCCTTCGCGCTCACCAAACTCCTTAAGCCCGGGCATACCAAGCGGTAGTTCGAACACGGAGCAGTGTGGAGTGCCTTCGTCCATTTCTATCCAACGGATGGCGTTTTCATTGGTGATGCCGACGCGGCCTATCGATAGAACGCGGGCAACGGCATGACCTGACTCATGGACGGCAGTAATTCTCCTTACGTTCCCATCGAAATCCATTTGCTCTCCTCCGATGACCAATCGCTGTAGCATCGCCTTTCCGCTGAAAAGCAGACATGCAGTGCGCCCCCGAAATAGGGGCTAAACTTCTACGTATCGCGGCGCTTGCCGACTTGCGTAAATTACAGCAATGCTGTATATTACAGCAATGCTGGAGATTGATGCATGACCGAGTATTCGACGAGCGATCTGTCCCGGAAATCAGGCGACATCATCGCCGAAGCCTTGCGACGGCCCGTTACTATTACCCAGCGGAACAAGCCGCGCCTGGTGCTGCTCAGCATCGAGGACTACCGCAGGCTCACGGCCAGAGCCGACACCCGGATGTCCGGCCGGCTTGAAACGATGCCTGACGAGTTGTTCGAAGACGTCAAGCGTGCGGTCGATGCCTACGAGCGGGACGGTGATGACACGTGAGCCAGGACGAGCTTCGCACCGGATGTGTCATCCGCTTTCCCTATCTCTGGGTACGTGAGGCCGAGCGCGGGGAGACCGAAGGCCGCAAGCATCGTCCGGTGGCTGTGGGTGTGCGAATTGCCCGACCGAAGGGCGAGGATGTCCTGGTGCTGTTTCCAATCACCAGCCAACCGCCCTCTTCCGATCGTTTCGCCGCCGAAATTCCAGAAATGGAAAAGCGTCGCGCAGGGCTTGATGCCACGCTGCGGCTCTGGATCATTCTTGATGAGTACAATCAGGATGTCATCGGCCAGTCGTTCTATCTTGAACCGGAGCCGCTGCTTGGCCATTTCAGCAAGGCGTTTTTTCTGCCCTTGATGAGGGAATTTATCTCCCGCCGCGCCAAAACACGGGGCGTCAACCGACAGCGTTAGATGAACGAGCCCACCAAGAGAGGCGTTCTCTCACCAGAGCAGCAAGACACGGCATCGCTGATGCGGCAAATGCTCGGCAAGGGTATCGCCGATCGCTACGTCGATTTTTGCCGCGTGGCTTCGGGCGCGATCCCGCTTCGCGTATCCGTTCCGGTAGCTGGCCACGCCATACGGGAGCTCGATTCAGTCCTGCGGCAGACGCTGGCAGGGCCAATAGGTGTCGCTCTTGAGGCGACGACCGAGGACAAAGCGCGGCTGAAGGCGGCCAGGAAGCAACTGCGCGCGCTCGGCTTCAAGGATGACGCCGTCAACCGCGCCGTTGAAAAATTGCAGCCGCGCCGCAGCCACAAGGAGGAGATTCAGGCGATCGTCAAGCGTCTCGGGCTCGGCGCAGACGGCGATATTGCCCGGGCATGGATCTCGATTGCACAGGCCCATGGCGAGGCTCATCGCCGCGATTTTTATCGGTCTCTGGTCGTCGATGAAGAGTTTCGACTCGAATGGCAGCAGCCATTCGACACGGTCGTCCGCGGGCTGATGATCGCGCTGCAGGGAAGATATGCCGCTTTCATGCAACGCGTTGACCAGCTCGTCGCGATGGCAGATCGCGCAGCGGCGGTGAAGAGCTTCGTCAAAGAAATACCCAGTGCGTTGCCGCTGCTGTGGCATTTCTTCAACCAGCTCCAGACCGCGGACTGGCTCCCTCACTTGGCGGCCGAGAATCTCTTGGTGGGGCCGACATTGCCGGCCGACGACGACGCGGGTGATGGGCTGCTGCTGCGGCAGTGGCCTGCAGGCCGCTACCTAGTGCGCATGGCGGGCTCGGAAGACCCCGGGGTGCGGAGCCAGGTCGTTCAGGCGCTGCGTGGTGTCAGCACCTCACAGCACGTCGATGTGCAGCAGCTGGGCGTTGAAGTGTTGGCGGCATTGCCTGCGGATGATGCGGTGCCATTGGTGGACCTAGCCGAGGCGTGGCTATCGCGCGATGCCCGGTTCGTTATGGCGCAAGCGCCACATGACCTGTTGCGACGGCTGGCGCTAGCTGGCCATGGAGCTGCGGCGCTGCGCGTCGCGCGCGTGCTGTTTCAGGTCTTCGACAACGGCGGGCGCCTTGCGACGCTGTTCGGCCAGCACATGTACGAGCACTTCCTGCCGGACACGGTGAAGGCGTTGGCTCCCGCGTGCGGCGTTGAAGCCGTTGGTCTGTTGTGCAGCCTTCTAGACCAGGCGATGCGAATTAGCGGCAAGTTCAGCGAAGATCCACCGTCTGACTACACCTATTACCTGTCGGGGCAGATCTCCGAGCACGGTGTCAAGCATGACGTCATTGACGCCCTAGTCGGCGGAATTATCCAGGCGGCAAAGCTTGCGATCGAGACCGCCCCTTCGTGCATGCAGCAGGTCATCCTGGAAATCACTAGCCATCCCGCGAAGATATTCGTGCGGTTGGCGCTTCGCATTCTGTCGCTTTATGCCGATCGCGCACCCGAACTGGCCGAGCGCTACCTCACCGACGCCGATTTGATCGAAGCAAGCTGGTGCAGCACAGAATATGCCGCGCTGGCACAGGCGTGGTTTCCTTCGCTGCCACCGGCGATGCAGCAGCGTGTGCTGGCATGTGTAGACAGCGTTCCGGATAAGTACATCGGAGGATGGAAGCAGCGATTTGAGGCCCAGAGCAAGAGGCCGGTCACAGCCGAAGACGAGCGGTTGTTTCGGCTTTCGGCGGTGCGTGACATTCTGTGGGGCTGGCGCTCGGTGCTGCCCGAGGACCGGCAAGCGCAAGTGACGGCGGCCGTCAAGGAGCTTGGCGATCCCGACGCGTGGCGGCGGGGATTTGACGAGCCGGAGGCGCCACCGCCAGAGGCTCCCGATTTTCAGGCAGCGCCCATCGATGAGATCATCGCCTTCCTCCAGGCATGGCGTCCGTCACCAGAAGAAAAGCGTCAGACCATGACCGCACTGGCGCAGGGGCTGCGGCTGGCTGCTGGCGAAAATCCCGCGCTCTATTCAGCAAACGCGCCGCGCTTCGCCGGGCTTCCATTGCTTTATGTTCGCAGAGTGCTGGAAGGCTTGGAGAACGCATCCAATAACCGGAAGTCCCTGGACTGGGACGGCGCAGTGTCGCTGGTCGCAAACGTCATCCAGCCAACGGAGCATGTGCCAAGCGGCATAGAAGGCGACGATGTGGATACCTCGTGGTGCGTGAAAGCCGCAGCCGCGCTCCTCGCATCGGGATTACGGCAAGGCGCAAAGGGCATTCCGTTCGCGCATGCAGAGCTGGTCACACGGCTGGTATCCGCGTTTTATCGCCAGGCGCCGCGCCTGCCGGAGACCACGTCATTCGAGGAGAGCTATCGGAGTTCGCCGTTTTTCGCAGCGCAAGGCACAGCGCGCGGCATGGCGGTCGAGCTCGTCGTCCTCGTGCTGTTCTGGCTCAGCAAGGACGATAGCCGTCCGATCGGACAGGCGCCGCGAGCAACGCTTGAGAAACTTCCGGCATTGCGAGCGATCCTGGAAGCCGAATTGGCCGACGACACGCCGACGGGCCGCGTTCCCCGCGCTGTGATCGGACGCTATCTGAACTGGCTGTCCTTTTTTGACGAGGCCTGGGTCCGTCGACACATCACTGAACTATTGCCTGGGAGCGATCTGTCGCTGCGTGATGCGACCTGGATCTCGCATCTCGCCAACGATAGCGGCCCCATCAAGGATCTGGCTGCGGATATGCGCGATTGTTACGTCGCCGAAATCGGCCGCCTCAGCGCCGATGACGGCCCGGACGATCGCACCCATGTCGAAGAACGTTTAGCGCATTACCTCGTCGTCCTTTACATCTGGTCGGCGTTGCCAGAGGAGGTGTTCCAATTGTTCTGGGACACCGCACCGGCTGGCGCACGAAAAAGCGCGATGTGGTTTCTTGGGACACAGCTTGGACAACCGCCGGATCAATTTCCCGAGCCATTCCGAGCGCGCGCGTATTCTTACTGGGACCGAAGGCTCGCGGCCGCCAAGGCATCGTCAAACCCGGACTACTTTCGCGAGGAGATCGGGACAATCGGACAGTTCTTCATCCATGGCAAGATCAATGGTCCGTGGCTGATGGACCAGGTGCTGGCGATGGCGGCAAGCGGGTTTGCGCCTTCGGAACCCTATAGCGTGCTGCGGCATCTGGCGAAGCTCTCCGCCGATCATCCAGTAAATGCTGTCGAGGTCCTCGCCGCTCTTGCCAAGAACTCTCGCTTCGATCGGTGGGTCTATATGACCCAGCAGGCGGAAGTACGTCTGATCTTGCAGAACGGGATCGCGAGCGGCTCCAGCAAGGGACGTTCGTTGGCTGCGGAGACGATCAGCTACATGGCGTCCTTGGGCGATGGCAGTTATCTGGACCTGCTCCCGAAACCGGAGTGATGGGATTGTCGGAGCGAAAGCCGGCAGACCGCCAGCGCTGCATGGAGCGGATGAAGAAGGCGCACTGCCGGAATCGGGCGTGCGCCGAGGCGCATCGCCTCAACGGAGGATGGCACCCGCAGGAGCGTGAGCATAGCGACGCCGAAGGCGGCACGCGGGACCGAGTGCAGCGACGAGACCGGTTAAGAGGGTACCCGGGACAGGGGCAGTGATAGCGACGCCGGCATGCTCCATGACGGCGGGACCATGTCTCGAGTACCCCCGGCGAGGAGCTCGGTATCTTTGCGCGAGGGATTGAAGCCGAAAGGCCGAGACGCTACGCGGCTCGGTTCACGAGAGCCTGCTGCGGCATCAGCCGCACGCGCACTACGTCAAGCGGCGCAAAGAATACGGCACTCCCGAACGCGATTTAATGTCTCGCCATCGTTCGATGCAGTTTAACCAGCCGAAACGGCAGGTGAAGAAACGTACTGTTATCCGCGATCCAGCGCTTTTGTTTTGCGTTGAGCTTATCGCTTGATGATTTGACTTCGACGAACTCAAAGGATCGGTCACGATAAAGGAACAGATCGGGCCATCCGAGATAATGCCCCCAATAGTCGTTAACAAGATAGCGCAGAATCGTCAGAAGCACCTGCGGCGGCAACAGTTCGACAAGGCGCCGCGCCCGATCGACGTCTTTGCTGCGGTGAGCCCAAAGATATTGTCGAAAGTCTTCGCTATAGGAACGCCAGTGATCGAATAGCCACAAGAGATCTTCGGTGTCCTCAATATGATGTGCGATCTCGGCAAAATGCTTGTTGATGGCGCGCTTGCGGCGCTCAGCATAGCCTTCGCTACCGAAATCGTCGGGCAAAAACGAGTTGACAAGACCAGATTTAACACCTGCATCAACCGCATTTTTCTCTGCAAACCCAACCATTTTCAGGAGCGGATCGTTGAAATCTTGAATGAGTGACCACATCATGACGCCAAAAAGAGCATGGAAGGGCTGGCTTTCCAGAGGCATCACCCACCAACCCATTTTTTTGAAGTGCTCAGTCGCAAAGGCCTCAGGCGACACGGCCCCGTCCGGGGTAGCAATCACCGCTCCTCTCTGCGGCGCTATCACGTAGGGCGCTTTGAGGTTTGCGACCTCCACGCGGTAGCGTTCCAGCACCTCTGCTTGGGACGGCTCGCTGAAGACATATTTCGGACTTGTTGCGTGAAGATCCTTAATGGATTGCAGGACTTCGCTTTCGATCTGGGCTCGGGCGGCTGCCCGTTCATCATCACTTGCGTCCGGATGGGCGTCATTCCAGTCTGCCTCGCATCGCCAGGTTTCGAACCAAAGCTCACGCCAGTAGTACCGTTTGACCTTGGAAGTGCTACCATACCCTTCGTCGTGGGGCGCTGGCTCAGCAGGTAGACCGCGGCACTCCCGACAGATGTTCGGCCGAAAACCCAATGTGACACGCATTCGCTTCTGTGTTTTGAGTTCACTTCCCCTATCAAGTTGATGCGACAGGAACCGCGTTCCGAATTCGCGGTCGCATTCGCACATCATGATCGCTTTGCAGGTAATGCAACGATATTTTCGGATCAGCTCATATGCATTGAGACATTCGACCGTCGCGTGGGTACAAGTGGCCCCTCGCGTTGCCCGCGGTGGTTTTCCTTGTCGTGGAGAATCATCCTCCTGAACGATTGTCATCCTGCTTTCCGATCTAGCTTAGCCCCGACCAAACGCTAATATCCGCGCCTTGAATGTGGTAACTAGTCAAAAAATCACCACTTGTTGGCTCGCCAAAGGAGACATTATTTGCGCAGTAGCCACGGAAAATAATCAAGGATGCGCGTTGGCGTCGTCGGAGCAGGCGGACGGCCTACCGTTCGCGCGGATGCAGGCGCGATAGCGCCAGGGCTCGACATAGCTTCCTTTCCAAATTCCGCGGCCGGCGCGCTCGGCGTCATGCTGGGCCGCGTCATATCGTCCCCTGGAGTATTGCGGCCAGTCCAATGCCAACCCGTTTCGGACGAGCCATTCGCCGAGGTCTGAGCCGCTGACCGAACAGGTCGCAACGGTGCGCCCATATTGATCCAGGTTGAGAGGAACGCAGTTGACCGGACGCCGGCCGATGTAGCTGTCGAGATCATTCGCCGCCTCCGCGCCGCAACGGTACTGCAAGCTGTCATCGCCACGGCAGAGCTGGCTGCTTTCCGGCGCGTCAACGCCCCATAGCCGAATACGCATGCCGTGAATTTCCAGCGTGTCGCCATCGACGACGCTGGCTTGACCTAGGAAATCGTCGGCCTTGGCGCCGCCCGACAGGAGAACGAAAAGCAAAAATATTCCGATGCGTTCGATCATGAGGTTTGCAGTCAGCGCAGATTTCGCGGATTGAATTTGGGCCAGTTTGTGAGCGGCTTGAGCGACGGCAGATTCTCGGGCAACTCCGGAAAATGAAACTGCGTTCCTCGCAGCCAGCGTCCCTCGAAGCGTGCCCAGAACAGGATCGCATCCATCTGCCAGGTAAACTCGTGGACTCTCCAGACGCCACCATTCTCGATGACTTCACCGGTCGAGTTGAAAGGAAGGCTATTGAGCTTGCAAAGGGCGTCGATCTCGTCCCAGTGCTCCCGGATATAGCGATCCTCCAGCGCGACATGGTACGGCCGGTCGGCACGCCAACGCGGACCGCCACCGCGCGGATAAAAGCCCTGGCGCGGCGTCATGAATTCCGGGATTCGCGCAATCGCCTTGCCGATGCGGCGCGCTTCATCTGACGACAGCTTGCTGACACCGAAGCTGTAGCGCTGCGTATCGTCACGACAATAGACCCATGCGAGGGTCACGCCATTGGCGTCCTTGACCACGTAGCATTCGGAATTCTCCCGGACGACGGTCCAGGGCGGCTTGAAATGGCGGCTTGTCTCCATTAGAACAAAGTAAGAACAATGGGCCGATCGGGTCAATCGGGAACCGCGGCCAGCCCCCGGATGCAAGGTCCGAGATTCGCTAGGCAGGGCGTCGGTATGACCTCCGATATCAGTGAACACTTCCAGGGTATTTGGCGCCGGGCCTTGAACGCGCCATCGCTCGCTGCCCTGACGCCCGAGTTGATCGAGAATTGGGCTCGGGAGCGCGGACTTGTTGTAACCGGCATCGAGGAACGCGAAGTCGGAGCTTTTGCCAAGATCCCGGCAATCATACTGACCGTCGGCGACGCAAAGGCATGTTTCCCGAAAACTCCGGCGGAAGGTGATCCGAATTGGTCGTCTCGGCGCGCGCTAGCGGACGCCGATGCCGCGCTGTGGGAGAAGATGGAGTGGTTTTCGCCGCTGTGGATTTCCAATCGCGACGTCGCCAAAATTCTTGCCACTGCAAGACATAGTTCGCGGCAGCAGGCTCTCCAGTGGTTTCACTATCACACCTCAACGTTGTACACGCTTCCGTTTCAGGCAATTTGCATCGCGCAAATTTTGCCCCAAGCCCGGAGCCTCAGTGAATTATGTCCCTTGGCGCGGGAAGCGTACCTCGCCTTTTATAATGGCTATCGTGCATCGAGCATTGCAGCACTCATTCCGGCGATCGAAGGCAGCCTAAGCCGGATCGCTTCGCCTTCGGAACAGGATGTTTCGATCCCGACGAAAGTCGACCGAGTAGTCGACCGCGCCATCGCGACAGCCGCAAAGCTTCACTTTGAGAAAATGTGGGTGCCCGCGGATTATCTCAGCAAAGACTATTTGTTTGGCCAGGACGAGCGCGTCTTTGCGTTTGAGACGTTCCGCCGCTGGCTGCACAATTCCTTCTTCAGAAAGACCGACGAGTATGACGGCGGCACATGGTTGAATCGCCATATGTTCGCACACGGCACACATTCCCTTTGGCAACAATCATCCAATTTCGAGCGCCTGGTCATTGTCTTGGCGACCTTGGCCCTGATTGAATCCTGGCATGACGATACGCACAATGTGTCGTTGATTTTTCCCATGATGGATGAGGACAGCAAGCTGCTTTGGCAGCAAGCCCTGGCGCGCGGGTTTGGGCAGATGGGGCTAAAGCGGCGTGAGCAGCGACGGTTCCAAAAACATGGGCGCCTGGTTCCGGTGATGCCGACGGATGACGGCGGTCTCTTGCGAAGAGCGCTGCTAGCGGATGACTGCATCAACGAACTGGTTCGACCGCTGCGCGATGCCGGCTGGAGCGTTGAAGTTGGAGAACCAGACGAAAAGGCGTTATACGTAACTGTCGTAGCTTCCGCCGGCGATGAGCGCATGACGATCGCACTTCTGTCCGGATGCGCGACCGATAATGCTGTGTACCGGAAGTTGGCGGAAACCTGCGCTGCAATCTTGTACCGTGGCGCGCCCTACAATCAGCAGCAATTCGCGTACGGTATCAATGTCCATGTCGGGCCGGCGGCGGCGTGGCTGCCGCCCGTACCGCGCAACAGTAAGCGCCGCTTTCGATCGTATCCTATCTGGCGCCGCTTGCAGCGGCTCAGGGGGCGGGTTGCGTTTGCCGCCAGGGCCATCAAATACGATATTCGGCGCCGACGGCAGCGTTCCGCACAACAACTTTAGACTCGGGAAGAACGCGAAGGCTTACCAGTTTGTGCAACCTCTACAGCATCACCACCAATCAGGCGGCGATCGCCGCTTTGTTCAGGCGCATGAATCGCTATGTCGGCAATCTGGCGCCGATGCCTGGTGTATTTCCGGATTATCCGGCCCCGGTCATCCGGAGTGCCGGCGACGCTGAAGAGATGGTGATGATGCGCTGGGGCATGCCACCCCCACCCAGGACGGGCGGCCCACCCGTCACCAACATTCGCAATACGTCGTCACCGCATTGGCGGGGGTGGCTAAAGCCAGAGAACCGCTGCCTCGTACCCGCAAACAGTTTTGCTGAGTATGCTCCCGAACCAAATCCCGAGACAAAGAAGAAAGACGTCGTGTGGTTTGCGCTCAGCGACGACCGCCCGCTTTTTTGCTTTGCCGGTATGTGGACCGAATTTAAAGGCGATCGCGGCACGAAGTCCAAACCGATCCCGGGTCCCCATCTAGTGTACGGATTCCTGACCACATCTCCGAATGCAGTGGTCGAACCAATCCATCCGAAGGCGATGCCTGTGATACTGACGACCGCGGAGGAGCGCGACGTCTGGATGCGCGCATCATGGGACGAGGCAAAGGCCCTGCAGCGCCCGCTTACCGATGACGTCTTGAAGGTGGTCATGCGAGGCGCTGACAAGGAGGACACGATAGCGGAGTGATTGATCATGGACAGGTCTATTTATCCACTGGCACACGATCGGCTTTACACGTTCCGCGAGCTGCGCGCGGCCGAGAAGATGCTGCTCGCGGAACGGCAGGCTGACCAGGCTCTTTCGTCGCGACTGAGGTTGCAGGACCGCAAACAGATCGATTGGGCAAAGACCCGGAACGAGGAATGGTCGCCGTTGAAATTGCTCGCGGATGGCTTGGGTCTCGTCGACGAAGACACATTCCGTTGGACCCCGGCCGGCGCGGCCGACTTCGTGATCGCATCGGGCGCGAGAACCCTGAAGGTTCAATGTACGATGGCCTACGACGAACGCTCGGAAGGACAGTATCGGGCCGGGCATCTCTACCGGAAGGAGCAGGAATTCGGCGCGACGAACGGATTCTATTTCGGAGGCGGCCGGATTTCTGAACCTACTGTCCGGGACGTTGCGGAAGATCTTGTCACATGGCGAGCTGGCATTGTGTCGGCGGTCAAATCCAAAATAGCGAACGTTTCGTACGAGGGCCAAGGACTCGATCTTCTCGTCTTCGCGAGGGGATGCGCGTTCGATCTCATCGACTTTTCTATGGAGGAAGTCGTCAGACCAGCCCTGAATCAACTCGGACCAGAATATTGGGGTCGCATCTTCTCGAACGTCTATGTCGTCGACGATCACGCGTTCGCCCATATTGCGAAGCTTTGAAACGCAATCGATCGCTCAATGTAACGACAGAACACGTAGACAGAACGTCAGCCCGCGAACTCCGGATCCCGCCCTGTGATGGCCGGCCGGAACCTTTAACAGGGATAAGGGATTCGTCCTAACAGGAGCGGCCCTCGATGCTGACGGCCAACGAACGGCGTCCGGTCCAGACGTTAGGTGGATGGGCGATCGCAGTGCTGGAAGAGGCTGGCGCTATCCGCGAGTGCGAACATCATGGCTGGATGCAGGACCGTGGAGACCCGCACGCGCGGCAGCGCGCATACGAAATGGTTCGCCTGGATCCACCGCCCGGCCTCTCACCTGACGACGCGGCCTCTGCCATTACCGACGTTCTGGACTCGATTGGGGATACTTGCCCCGAATGCCCGTGAGGTTTGCCGGATCCAGCTGGCTTTTCACCAACTCCTCACGACTTCCGCACTGGACTTACTACCGAGCTTCTGCTCGGCGACGATTGCGCGTGTATCATCAAACCACACGTCGACAGCTTGAAGCAGATCGCGTTGCAGCGCTCGCGACAATTCTCCGATCGTGGCCCGTAGTGCGCTTGCGCTGGCCTGCTCAAACTCGGCGCGACCAAAGCGCTCCCGCTGCCAGTTGGAAACGTAATCGAGTACGACCGCGGTGCCCGCGCCAGCAAACCAGCCGACCAAACTCCCGCCGCCTGGTTCTATAATGGTGCCACCAATAGTGCCGTAAATTTCGAGCTGGAGACTGGCAACAACCCGGGCAGCCACCGAAAGAAAAATTTGCGCGACCGCGCGCTCGATTGACGGACCAAAGGTTTTCGCGACAAGTGTAGAAACCGCCATACCCTGGAAGGCGGACGCGAATGCGACACTATCGGCCGAATAGCGGGGGGCTTTCCATTTTTGCGCGTCCCAGTCCACCGAGACATCCAGCTTCTTAAGCGGATCAATCACTTCGAGATGCCGGGTGTACTGGCCCAAGAACAACTGAACGCGGTCATCGATCGTGGTTAGCGTTTCGAGATAGCGAGCGTGTGCCCTGGCAAGAATCTGCGAGACCCCGGCCTCAATGACTGGATTGCGCAATTCAGGCTTGAGGACGTACTGCTCGTAATTTCGGATCAGATAAGATTCCAACGTGTTCTGGGCCGATTCCGAAACAGTCCGGACATTGCTGAAGGAGAGTCCCTCCATGCCACCCACGAGGCTTTCTTTCAGGAACACCAAGGAGCGTCCCCACTGAAAATACCAATCCGCGTAACGCGTGATACATGCTTGTCCGTCCGAAAAAGCTGTCTTTAGGAGCTCATCGACCTCGCGCTGCGTTTCGGTTTTGATCTTGTCCCGCTCAGTGTCGAGAAAGATGAGCGTATCGCTGACGAAACGATTTAGCTCGGTCTCGTCCACAAGTATCCTGTGCAGGCGACCGTTGACGTCTCGATAGACAAGCTCTTTTGGCGTCGTGAAGGCCCGAAGCTGGTGCGTGTTCAGAGCGGTGCGATCCGGATGAACGGACGCACGATGCAGGGTGCGCTGTCCGGCGGAATCGAGCAGCCCTAACGGCACCCAGAGCACGGCCGCACCGACCAGAACCGCAGTCCCGACGGTGATGGGAGTTAGAATGCGAAATGAACGGCCAAGACGGCGCAGGCGCGGAAGCCTGAACGGCGAGAGTAGCAATTGTTTCCAGCCACGACCGGATGGACTCTGGTGGGATTCCTGGATCAGATCTTTACCCGGTTGCGGTTCGCCCGCACCGGAAGACACCTGCTGTGTGGCCGCACACTGATCCACCCTCGAATCTCCTTGATCGAGTAGAGCCAGCCATCCAAGTCGCACGATACGCGATTCCCGCCGCACAAACAATCAAAGCGAATCGTGGGGAGTTGAGAACGCGAATGGCGCGTGCGGTAGATCCGCTAAGCCTTGGGAAAGGATCGGCTTTTCGATCAGAAAGAAAATGCGCTTCGTCTGGATTGCGAGCGCGTCATCGAGTTCCGCACTCGAAGCGCTTCCCCCACTCGGCCTGGCAATGCGATCAGGCTGATTTGCGGTGCTGCCGCGCCGGCGATTTCTTGGCGGCTGCTTCTTTCGGTTAGCCGCGCCTAAGCAGCGTTCCGACTTCTACGCCGTATCTGAAGTTACATGTTGATCTGTACCATCGCGCGCCGTTAGGAAGACCCGCATGGACGAGATATTCGATGCAGATGGCGACGTTCCATTCTCCAGCTTTGATCCGGATGCAAAAGCGTGGTTTGCAAGCCTCCTGTTTTGGCGACCCTCGCGCTTATCCGATGAGGAGATGCAGCTTCACTTCGGTCGTTGGGATGGGCGATGGAGCGACCAGACCAAACGCGCTGTGCAACGCCTTGAAGCCAAGGGCCTCGATCTGAATGAAAACTGGGCGCTGTGCGCTCAATACTGGATTTGCCCGGCGTGCCGCCGCCACAAGGACGATATCTTCCGGCTCTCAAAACGGGGAATCCTGCTTGCCAAATTGGAGCTGCACCACGACCATATGCGTGATTGCGTCTGGCCCCGCGTACGGGAGCTGTTTGGCAAGGACTGGCTTGAGACGCGCCCCGGATCGTCCATCACCATTCTCGACTACATCCGTGAATTGACATCACGCTTCGGCGTGAGCCTCGTCTGTTCCGAGTGCAACTCAGCCGACGGCAAGGTCAAGACGCGCTTTCGGGATGAGATCGACTCACGCTTCAGTTTCACCGCGCAGGAAATCGGCACATTTGTTCTCCCGGCTTCCAGCAAGGATCATGAAATCGATTATGAAAAGGCTTATTCCGCCTGGGAAGCGGAACGGGGGAACTTTCGGGCTCGCCTATCTCTGCTCGACGAGCTTCTTGGCCATCTCGTTCATGGTCGCTTGGCGCGTGACCAACAAGGCATGGCAGGCGCCAGACTTATGAACGGCGCCTTCGACGCCTATTCTCTTCTCATGCGGACGTTCGAACGGGCTACAAGGAACACAGAACGAGCGCAGATGATCTGGACTCTTTGTAACGAATTCCTAGCGCGCTCGACGCGCCGCGATTCCGCAACACTTGTACCGATTGATCAGGCGGGCCGCCCGGCGGTCGCACCGACAGACGAAGAATACGCTGCCTATGTTGATCCTGTTTCATCGAAACGCTGGTTGGCCATTTCATCCGACTGGACTTGCCCGATCTGCGAGCGGAGCAAACGGCAGCTCATGCGCAAGAGCAAGAGCGGAAAGTGGTCGGGGGGCGTTCGATCGCTTTACGAATGTACGCTGGAGCGGGATGATCTGATTATCGCCAACCGGCAAAGCCTGTTCCCGGACTTCCGGAACGATATCTTCGTGCGGGACATCTCACAGATTTCCGTGTGCGCAGACTGCGCGGGCATCAGCATCACGCTCATGCAGAAGGACCAATCAATTCGGGATCCCTATCTCGGTTGCGGGGACCGCCGCGCTTCCATTCTCAGCAGCCAGCCCCACCGCACACACGAGATCGATTTTGAAACGGGACGGCAACGCGCGATCGCGAATGAGTCCTATGCGGCTGCGATGGGAGCCTTCCACGCCTTTCGCGCCCTCGTACGCGATTTTGCCGGCAGGTTCGAACGCGGGCGTCGCTGGGGCAACACGGAGAAAAAGCTCCTTGACGAATTTGCCGACGATCTCCGCGTCCTTCACCGCATCGAGAATGCCGCGGAATCCATGGATCTTGCCAAATGGCTTCTGGCGCAGACTACCGGCAGCGGTAGCGATGACGAGAGCACAATAGACGGCCTCGGCTAATCCAGTTCACTTTGAAGCCGCTTACGCTCATTGCTCGCTCCGCCCCTCGGCTTGCGGACTGGCGGCTTAAGGCCCGTTTGGCTGGATCACTTGAATTCGACGAAAGTCATGCTTATTCAATATGTTAATAGCCTTGCCGTTAGGAACTGGCCTACAATAAGATCGACTGATGCTGCAAACGCTTTGATTGGAAGGGGTCGATGTTGCTACCGTGCCGAGCGTTGACTTATGTATTATTTCGACCCGACCAAAGGCGTTAAATGTCCGGTGCTCCCCATGCTGCCAGTATCACTGTTCGCGAAACGCTTGAACTCCTCGACGGCGCCTTCGCGGAGATGGCTTCAGGTGTCGCTGAAGATCGCTACGCATTCTGGCTGGGGTCCGGAATATCGCTGGGACGCATCCCGGGCCTGAAGCTGCTTATCCGGAATGCGCTCGAACATCTGCAAGGCCAGATCGTGGTGGCCGACGCAAACTGCCGTTTCCGGGCGGCCATCATCGAGATACTGAGCACCGCCGGCCTCACCGCTGCCGAGTGCGGCACAATCGACGTGCATCAACCGGTTACGAACTGGCCCAACATCGACGCGATCGTTCAACGATTGGCTTCAAATTATGCGCGCTTCCTCGAGATCGGCGTCGCGGGCGAGCCCGACGACTACATTCTCTGGACAGGCGCCGACCTTCCCAATGCTTTTGCAAATCCAGCTTCCGAGCCGGACACTGAGCACCTCTGCATCGGCCTCCTCGTGCTTGAGGGAATCGCCTCAAGGATCGCCAGCGCAAACTGGGATGGCCTTATCGAGAAAGCCGTCGGCGAACTGTCTCCCGGATCTGATGCGCTCGTGGTGTGTGTCACCGGTGCGGACCTTCGTCAGCCGCAGCGGCAAGCCTTCCTGTATAAGTTTCACGGCTGTGCCATCCGTGCCCGCGACGACGAAGCAAACTTCCGCCATCGTATCATCGCGCGATTGTCTCAGATCAATGCCTGGCGCGACGATCAAGAGAACGCACCGATGGTGGCACGTCTTGTGGATCTTGCGGTAAGTCACGAGACGTTGATGATCGGGCTTTCTGCTCAGGATTCTAACATTCAAACGGTGTTCACGGCTGCAGAAAACCGGATGGGATGGCCTTGGCCGTCGCGTCCCCCCGCCTATGCGTTCTCCGAAGACAGGCTCGGCGTCGATCAGCGAGCGCTGCTCAGGAACGTGTATCGGGGGAGTTTTACGCCGGCCAATCGGGATGCCATCTACCAATCCGCGTTGATCCGCGCCTACGCCAAGCCACTGCTCACCGCACTCGTGCTTCATGTTCTCTGCGCGAAACTCTGCCGCCTGGTCGACCTCGCTCCGGGAGGGCTTGGAATCCCGGGCAGCGTCGCGATCAAGGAAGGTTTGAAGCATTTGCGCAACGCGCTTGGATCTCATCCCGACGCCGGGGCCGTCACGTTCGTCCGGATGATCGTAGCGCACGCCAATCGCGTCATGGCACTCTACCACACAGGCGAGGCTACAGCCCCTGACCTACCCTATTTGCCAATTACGTCGAGGCCGATTCAGGCGACGGCCACCGATCCCATGATTGCCACCGCCGGACTACGCGAATTCGCCGTTGGTCTTTCACTTCTCGGTCTCGGGCAACGCGATGGCAATTGGGCTTTGCAGCCGGCGGCCTTGCCTGCCCCAGAGCAAGGCGCCTTGCGCATCATCACCGCGACGAATAATCTAAAACTGGTCTTCGCATCGAACGCGCAGGCGGCGATACGGCTGGGTGTAAACGGTCACGTTGGCCCGGACGACGACGTGATTGTCGTACATAGCCAGCAAGTGCTTCCGGCGATGCCGCGATCTCCTCGCGCGACACGGGGCAGGCTCGGGCGCCCTGGCCGGCGCGATGTAAGCGTGACCGAGTTACTGGATAGCGCAGCGAACGCCAACGAGCTCTTCGACGGATTCCGAAAGGCAGCGGGCATATGATATGATAGCACTGACGACACCTGTCGACGCGATTTCTGCCTTCTTGGAGCAGGCCGGATATCGACGCCTGCCCAGTCCGCTTGAAATCGCCGGAATGAAATTTGCGGTTACGGCTGCGCTGGTCGGAACTGGGACGCAGCCCGATCTGATCATTGTTGCGGATACTGTCTCGGATCCCGAAGAGCGCACCCGGAGCAAGTTGGAAGCCATCGCGCGGGCGCTCGACACCGTCAAATCGCGACGGCCCCTGACGGCGGTATTGGCGGGACCTCGCCCGTCGGCGTCCGCGCTGGATGCCATTTCCAAGATATGCCGTGTTTTGCCTGTGGGTAGCAGCGAGCCAGCGGAAGCCGACGCGACAATAAGGAATTGGCTCGCCGTCCTGACACCCCTCAACATTCCGCAAGGTGTCGACACGATCGCCGAACCTATGCTTGAGCTCCAACGTGCGGTTGCCAACGACGACGCCCTTCTCACCGAACTCGTGGCTGCTTCCGCTGGAGGGAAAGACACTGTCGAGGCCCTCCTACATCAAAAGATTGCCGCGACCATCGCCGACAGCGAGGCCGCCCCATGACCCGCAGGCGGCTCACCTCGATATCGCTCACGGATTTTCGAAGCGTCCGTGGAACCGTCTACACGTCTCTGGACGCCCCGGTTGTCCTGATTCACGGCCCCAACGGAGCAGGAAAAACCAGTGTTCTGTCGGGCATCGAGCTGGCTCTTACTGGCGGCATTCCGTCGTTGGCACGCGTCGAGCCGGAATATCTGAAGCACCTGGTTCACAAACAAGCCAAGCGCGCGACGGTCAAGCTCGAAACAACCGGATTTGACGTCTCTCCTGTTTCGCTGGAGGTCGACGAGACGGAGATTCGAGGGAAGCCGACCCTCGACGGCCACCTCGCTGGCTTCTTCAGTGAGCGATGCTATCTGGCACAATCGGCTCTAGGGCGATTGCTCGAGATCTATCAGCATAAGGACGCTCGAAGGTCGGACTCACCCCTTACTCAGTTTGTGAAGGATTTGCTTGGGCTCGATCGTCTGGATGGTTTGATCGATGGCTTACATACCGCCGGGAATATCAGTCGCCTGCGTGGACCTGTGCCTGAGTTTCAAGGGCTGCGAACCGATATTGAGGCCTTGGAGAAGAAACTTTACGAATTGACTTCGGAGGGGGCACAGCTACAGACCTCGCTCCGGGACGCGGGAGAAACGCTCCGAAAACGTGCCGGGGAGGTACTCCAGTCATCGATCGAGCTTGCCAATTTGGCAGAGATCATCGCTGATTTGCGAAAGGCGCCGGAAGAAGCTCGCCTATCGTCTCTCGCCCGCATTCGCCGCGACATCGACGCCGCTCTTGCCGATTGGCAATCCATCGCTAACAACCCGATCACGGAAAACCGCGAGAAAAGCGAAAAGGATGCCCACAGCGCGCAAACACAATTGAACGAATGGCAAGCTGGTCCCGGCGCGACCATCGCAACCCTCATTGCGGAGGTTGCGACGATATTTCCCGACGCCAAGCTCCCTGCATCGACGAACCCAGATCTGGCCCGGACAACGGCACTGCGGACCGCAGAAAAGGAGCTGGCTCGATGCACGAGCGTGCTGAGCGACGATCAGAATTCTACAGCGCGCATTGCCGTGATCGCGCAAGAGCTCGAGCGCAGTGCGGCGCGTGTTCGTTTGCTCGATCAGCAAATTCAAAACATCAGCGCGGACACCGCTCAACTTGCGCAAAGCCTGGCCGAGATCCTTCCGCACATTCATAGTGACGATTGCCCCGTCTGCGGACGCGATTTTAGTGAGGTGTCCCGAGCACCGTTGAGTGACCACGTCTCAGCCCGCATCGCATCATTGACGGAGAGCGCAGGCCGTCTTGAGGCACTATCGAAGGAAAAGGCGAGCGCTGCGGGTGCTAGCGCCCCTCTGGAGCGGGAACGAGCACAGCTCACTGCGCGTCTGATTTCTGACGATACCCGTAACGAACTCAAGAACCGGCAAGCGCGACTGGGTGAATTGGTCGCGCAGCTCACCAATATTGAGGCGGAGACCACGCGCGGCATGAATTTGCTTGCGCAAGTCAACGCGACCGCTTCGCGGCTCGATCAATTGAGGAGCCGAGATCAACGGCTCACCAACCTGCAGCAAACAGTAACAGCAATCGGGAAGGACCTTAGTATAACGGTTGACCCTGCTGTCGCGATTGGCAGCGCTCTTGCAGCGATGAATGATGAACGGTCCAAGGAAGAAGCACGATTAGTTGCGTCCCAGTCCGCTCGCAAAGCCGTACTAGAGTTGGCGATCGAATACCAGCACTCACGCGACCATCTCACCCGCTTCAACCAGGATACCGACGAGAAGCGAAAGAGGCTCGCAGAGCTCGTCAAAGCAAAAGAGAACGCAGAACAAGTCATACACGGCGCGCGCGGATTGGCTCAGAAAGCTTCAGAGGTTCGAACCAATATCGTCAGACGCGTCTTCAATGATTCCCTCAACTCGATATGGCGCGACCTCTTCGTGCGCCTTGCGCCCGAAGAGACGTTCGTGCCCGCCTTTGCGCTACCGCCGGGTCCTGGCCCAGTCGAGGCGACGCTGGAGACAGTCTACCGATCGGGTGGAAAGGGCGGCAATCCGCGGGCGATGCTCAGCGCCGGCAATCTCAATACCGCAGCACTCACGCTCTTCTTGTCCCTTCACCTGACGGCAAAGCTTCAGTTGCCCTGGCTCATTATCGATGATCCGGTCCAGAGCATGGACGAGCTTCACATCGCCCAATTCGCCGTACTCCTTCGTACTCTTTCGAAGGCACATGATAGGCAAATCATTCTGGCCGTTCATGAACGGGCTCTGTTCGACTATCTGGCACTCGAACTGAGCCCGGCTTTTCCGAACGATCGCCTCGTCACATTGGAGCTCGGGCGGAGCGCCGATGGGACCACGACTCACAAGTGGCAAACGCACATCTACGAACCTGATAATGCGATCGCAGCCTGATTTTATGGCCCCCGCGCATAGCCAAGCGCTCCGCTTGGCGCCTACTGAAACAACCCTACTCTGCCGCACTCCGTTGCGCGGACAGTATCGGGACTTGGCGCAAGCTGTCCCAAAACGGCGGCCGCACTGTCATGGTCTGATACTGCTCGTCGGTCCGGCCGAGCCGTAATTGGCGGCCATCCGGCGCGAATGCCATGTACAGCCTTGTCGGGCAGCCTTCGTGCTTGCCCCAGCCGCGAAGAGTGGCCACGTTCTCTACGGAAAGAAAACGCTTCACTTCCGCTGCCTCAGCCAAGAGGTCATGCGCCTTCCTGACCTCCTTCAGCAAGAACTTCGCCATCTTTCGCTTCTCTTCCGATGGAAGCGTTGCCAGATGCTCTGCATATTTCTCACCGAAGTCGACCATTCGCAGGCGCGTCTTGCAGATGCTGAGGCGATCCTGGATTGGTTTTGCCTTCGGCTCCAGCATGATATGACCGATCATCGGACCATATACGTTGCTTTCCCGAACGACGACCTCCCGTTCCTCGCCATAGCGATCTTTTGAAACGGTACGGCGCTCGCTTTCGGTCCGCAGTCGCTGGTCTGCTCGAATATGATGCCAAAGATCGAAATCGATCACGATTGGGATGCGTCGCGCGATGATTTCGCGTACCCGGTCGATCTCCTTTATGGCCTCCGTGTTGTGTTCGATCACCGCGATGGCTTCGCCCACTTGCCCTAAGTGAGAAAGTAGAAACGCTTGGGTTCGCCTCTCCTCTTGCTCACGACGGAATGCGGCATAGGCCGTCGAGTGGCCTTCCAGATTGAACGAAGCAAAACACTCTGGTCCGATGATCCTGATCGCTTGCTCATCCGGAAACCACGCAATCATTCCAGCCTTGTAAAACTTGGGATGGCGTGGCGAACAGATCGGGCAGGGAGACCATTTGTGACGGTTCAGATCGCCGCAATGCGACGACGGCAGATGAATCTCGTCCAGATAAACAACCGGCCCATCCTTGGGCGGCGGCGCGTGAGTGTGGCCTCTCCATAGATACGGAGTGCCGAACGCTTTTACGTAAGCTTTGATTTCCGCGATGATGTCATCATCGGGCCGCGCAGGAAAGATTGCCTTGATCTCCCAGGCCGAAGCCGGGATGTCGATCTCTTCCGACATTCGAACTCCTTTGCATTATACGCGATCCTCCCTGAGTGGCTTCGACTTGGTTGCCGATTTGTTCTAATGTAGGTCGGCCGGACACTGAGTCGCAACGGGCGACCGAGCCTATCCCAGCTGTTCACAACTACGTTGTGCGCAGACGAAGTTGGTTTTTGCCATTCGAGGCGAACCGGCCAGATTGCGCCGGCAAGTTTTCGTCGGCGAGAGCTTCTGCTCTATCAGGTCGGCAATATGGGACGAAGAATTCGTCACTCGTCCCGTGCCATTCATCAGCACGATTGAACTCGCCATGATTCCATTCGAACGATTAAGACTTTACTAAAGGTACACATCAGCGCGAGGGGGCACACACGAACCGTATCGGTCTCTCGGCGCATAACTTTGTGGATGTATGCGATGAGCATTGATGACTACATGAAACGGATGTTGGCCGACAACGCAGCCCTGCAGCGCGCCGCCGGCGTTGCTGACCCGCTGGAGCAGCATCGGAGTCTTCTTGATGCAATCAACATGCAGGACCGGCTTTCGGAGATTGACCGCGTAAGCCGCCAGATCGCCGGGTTGGGGGCCATTGACCGGGCACTAGTGGATGCTGCCAAAGTTGCTGCTCTCATCGACACTGCCCGGCTTATAGGAACCCCTAATCTGGATATCGCCGGAATAGGCGCTCTCGCTGCCGATGCTGGCGATCATCTCAAGCTGCTCGCGGGCCCTCTGGACGATCTGCGCAAATTTAGCGCCGCGGGTGACCATGCATCGGTGCACGCGGATATCTTGAGTATGAAAGGCGCCTATGCCGGATATGCCGACCGTTTCCGCATGCCGTTCCATGACGAGATGGACAGGCTCACGAAGGCCGCGCTCGCAGCAGACCCCTTAGCTGCTCACCTTGCGGATGCAGCAGCAGGCCGCGATCTCGCGACCGCAATGAAGTCCATGCATTCGCCATGGCTCTTAAATGATCGCGTCGCGCAGTCCGCGCGAGCATTCGCCGAGATACAGGCGATCGGTCACGGCTTGAGAATTTTCGCGCCCTTCGACACAGCGCTTTCAGATGCGCTACGTCGCTCGCTCGGCGATTGGCGTGACGTACCCACGTTCCCTCCGTCGATCTTCGCCAACGCGGTAGCGCGCTCGGAATTCTATGTCGCGCGCGGCTTTAATCCGGACCTGACCGAGTTCACCGCCGAAGCTTTCGACGAAACCATCGCCCTCGCAGGCCTTGATGCTGGAGAATATTCCAACGCCTCAAACGATGAAGAGACAGGTCTTGTTCGCACCAATCGCGCCCATGACCGACTGCAGCGCTTTGAACGACGGCTGCGCGCGTTCATTGACCGGATGATGACCGCAGAATTCGGCGTGGATTGGATCAAGCACCAAACGCCGCCAGGCATGCTTGATAGTTGGAAGAACGCAAAGCAAGCGGCCCTAGCACGGGGCGGCGAAGACGAGCCATTGATAGCTTATGCGGATTTCACGGACTACATCAAAATCATCGAACGTAACGACAACTGGAAGCGGGTCTTCGCGCCGATCTTCAATCGCCGCGAAAGCGTGCAAGAATCATTCTTCCGCTTGTTTCCCATTCGGATTTCAGTTGCCCACGCGCGCATCATTACCCTAGATGATGAAATGTACTTGAGAGTCGAATTGCATCGTATCGGCAAAGCCATCGGAGACTAACGCAACAGCCTTCGGCGAGGGATACATTGCGCTACTACATTCATGTCAGCAACCATGGCTTCGAGCCAAACCAGGTTCTCGGGGTGTGGGAGATTGGTGACACCATGGCCAAGCGCATCGACGTTACGGACTCGGATCACAACCGATTTCCGGCCATGCTGGGTAGAACGGCCCTCGAAACCCTACGATTCAGCAATCCCGGTACCACGTTTGATGAACTCGAACTTGAACCGGGCGAATACTATCCCGGCATGGCGCGGCCGATCTTGGGCGAAAGCCAAGGACGAAACCGCGATCATAGTGTTGAGGCGCTGGGCCATCGCGCAAGCGCAAGCGGACAGCTTCACGCTCTCATCCAGCAACTCGAACAGATATGCCGCGTTGTTCACCCGAGGGGAGAGACGAACTTCAAGGCTTACGGGCACGAGATCCGGAACGTGCTCATCCTCGCCTGCACGGAATTGGAATCACAATGGAAGGCAATTCTCGGAGCCCACAATGCGCGCGCCGACAATACGACGCACTACGTCAAACTTTGCGCGGCAATGAAATTGACCGAGTATGCGGTCGAGTTTCCGTACTACCCTTGGACGCCTGAACGCCGTCCTTTTGCCGGCTGGCAACACGGAACGAAGGATCTGCCATGGTATGGCGCATATAATGACGTAAAGCACAATCGAGACAGCAATTTCCCTCAAGCCTCGCTTGATAATGCGTTCGAAGCCTTAACCGCCTTCTTTATCATGCTGTGTGCGCAGTATGGCTGGGACTTTGCGCTCACGGGCGATGCGGCAGCGCGGGCATTCTTCCGACTAAAGGCCTCCCCGCAGTGGTCGCCCTCGGAATATTACGTTCCCGCATACGGCGGGATGTTGCGGGAGCGAATATACAGTTTTCCACCTTAGCGCCTCTGATTGAAACGCGCTTTTATTACCTGCGCGGCAGTCGAGGTCCGAGCTTGCCGCGTGCAGAGCAGCCTCGCTGAGAACTACGGCCAGGCCAGCTAGGACATGTCCGGCATGGTTTCTGGCGTGAACGGGACTTTCACGGCAAACCCGCCGTCTTCGCGGTCGCCATAAACAATGACGCCCCCCTCGACGACGATCTCGTCCGCCAGATCCCCCAGCGCCTCGAACGCACCGCGATCTGTCCACGATCCGTAATGCGCGGCGATCGCGGCACAGGCCTCTTTCAGCTTCTCAAAGTATGGGGCGAACCAATGTCCTTCGAGTGCGGCCTTGGTCTTGGGCAGATCCTCAAGCGTCAAGCCTAGCCCCACCATGTTCCCCAAATGATAAGCCGCAAACTTCATCAGCTCCCCGTAGGCGCCATACACCTCGCCCGTGATCCGGCCATGGTCCCCGTGCAAGCGATAGGCTTTGATGAGATCATTCGCGCGCTGCCGGGTCTCGTTAAGAGCGGTGATGAACGTCTCCTCATAATCTTCGGTCGGACGGCGCCCAAAGGGTGCGCAAATTTGCGTCACCGCATATTCATCCCAGCACGCCTTGATGATGTCCCAGCGGTAGCGCTCATGCACCCCGACCTTGGTTTGCAAAAGCATGCCCGGGAAGGCTGTGTTGAAACGCTCCGTTACTTCGACATGTGCGCATTCGTGTGCGAGCATATGAAGCGCTTGGCCATAGAGTTCGTGTGTCTCGTCTTCAAGCGCAAGCAGGACGCCTGCATGAAAAACCATAAGGCTTTTGACGCGGCCGTCACGCATGACGGAAGGCGTCATGGCTACTCCGTACACGATACCCTCGGATGGCGTCAGTCTATGGGACGTTTCATAGCCGCGATCGAGGTCAAGCAGCGCATGGGCGTAATCGAACGCCACCGTGACCCCATCCAACGCGCTGAGATCGATGTGGCGACTAAGCTCCCGTACATAGGTCGCGAGCATATTGCCAAAGGCGCGGGCATGATCCTCGGTGTCGAACCCCCGCAAGCTTATGGAAATATTCTCGGGCGCGCTCGGCGGCGGCAGATCCGCCTCAGGCGCTCCAGGCTGCTCTTTCTCCGGCAGGATCGAATCGTTCATAAGAGCGTCATAGCGCGGTAGACTTGCGCGAGGTTGTCAGCCCTTTGAAATCCCTTAGTGGCGGTGAACTGCTTCATACCCGGATTCCGCGCCCGCGAGTTCGGCCGGCACGGCCGATTGATGTTGCGAATGTGCCCGTTTCCCGGCGGCACGGTCATGCGTTCCATTGAGCGTCCTGCTCGTCATCATCGCGCTTAGCGGACTCTACCTGCTTGCGCATTTGCGTGTGCGCGACCGTCGCCCAGCGCCGTAAAGCCCCGATCGGGTGCTCGAACAGCGACCGCAGCGGCTCTTCGTAAAGCGCAAAATAGGTGGTTAGTGATCCGGACCAGCCGAACGTGTGCATATTCTGCACGACGTAGCGCCGCACGTCGTCGCGATCACCGAATTCGTTCAGGAGTCGCATCATCAGCGGATGGAAGCTTCGTTCGGCACCTGGCGCACGCGAGTTCAGGACCGGCAACGTGCGCGCAAGGAACGCAGGTCCCCCCTCGGGATTGGCGTGCGCCCACGAGAACAGGATATCCTCGGGCACATGCAAGACCGCCGGCTGCTTGGTATCGGCGAACGAAAAGCCATCCCCGATTGCGTGTTCTATGCGCCATGCCGTGGCTCGGTCCCGGATAATCGCGTTACCGAACACCGGCCATACGATGGAGGAGAAGTTTTTGAACATGATGGGCAGCAACGGCTTGATCATCTTGGCCGCGTCCCCGTCCGGGCTAGCCGCAAGGTAGTTCGCCAGCTTCCCGGCTGCCACGCGCGCATCGGCATCGTCCCGCCCCTTCTTGAGGAGCCAGGCCACCACGTGCTCGAAGTGATGCGCGCTCATCTGCGAGCCGCGGCGCTTCGGCCGCTTACCAACATGCTCAACCGCCAGCATGATCTGGGGCCGCAATTCCTCAAGCCGGTCGCGGTTGCCGTGGACGAACATGCCCATGACGTCGAGCGCCACCGAATAGGCCACGCTGTCCATGTTCAGAAGCTGGTTGAACAATGGCGCTGCGGAGGCTGCGTCGAGCTTGGCGAACACCCCGCCCATGCCCCAATGCGACATCGCGCTCGGCGGCAGCGTGCCCGATTTCAGGCCCACGCATACCAGCCGCACATCATCTGCCGTAATGCCCAGCAACAGACACAAGAACGGCAGCGTAGGCGCGAAGATGGTCGAGGCGATAGCCTCATTCTTGTAGGCGGCGACCGCAGCGGGATGCTGCGCTGCGAGGCCCGAATAGTACCCGGTGACCAGCCCATAGTTCCGGTTGCCTTCGGCGGTTGCGGCATAGGCCCGCTTGATCGGCTCTTCCCAAGACAGGGGGGCATCCGCAAGCTCGGCGATGGCCTTGCCAAAGGCGACCGACATGCGCTGCTCATCCCGGGACAAAGCCTCGAGCGAGGCCCGCAACGTCTCCGGTTGCCCAAGCGCCTCCTTGGCCAAGGCGCGCACGGTGTCGGCCTGGTACTTTTCCCGCTCGTGAAACTCGAGCTTCGCGTCGGCGGGATAATCCCAGGGCATCTCGGTGACGAGCAGGCGGATGCGGCTGGCGATATCTTGCGGGGAGAGATCGGCGATGAGCTTGCGGACTCGCGCCTCTTCGTCGTCCTTGAGTCCCTCCAAGTCGAACTGAAGCACATCTCCCAGCACGTTCAGGGCGGCGGGCCAGTACGGATGAACCGCTTGAACCTGGGCCACCCACTTCTCGACGTGGTCGATCAAGCCGCCGTCCACGTAGGAGCGAAATTCGTGCGCGATGCCGTTGCGCGCATGCGCACCGAGAGCATCGTCGCGCAAGCCGATCGCGACCAGCCGATCGACGCAGGCAATCACGTAGTCCCAGGCGTCCTTCCAGTATTTCGGTTGCCAGGGAACCAGTTGGGGACGGCTGCCATGCGTTTCGGGACCCATGAAGCTCGCATGCGATTGCATGCTGGACGCTTCCAGCAGCGCATCGATCACAATCGGCATTTCCTGGGGGTCATCCCTTTGCAATAACTCATCCAGCAGGCGCAGGCGGGGCGCGGCCGACGCAACCGTATTGCCGCCGAATACCGGGAACAATGCCTTGAACTGACCAACGGAGTTGTTGGCCCACTGCTCGTTCTCGGCGACGGCAAGCTTGAGCAACAATAGCGCGGCACGCTCGAATGTCGTGTCGATAAAAGCGATCTTCTCAAGCGCACGAACAAGGCCGCGCCGCAGGTCGCCGCGAACACCTATGAGTTCCTTGATCGAGAGCGGGTTCAGTATGTGTTCGAGCAGCGTGACGACCGCGTCGGCATCAATCTCCGCCAAGGCGCTGACGACGTCGCCCGCTCCTTCCTGACCAAGCGCATCCAGCGAAGCAAACGGGCCCTCAAAACGCATCAGGTGGCGCGCGACCTGCGGCGCAACAGCGCCGGTGTTCAGCAGGGCAAGCTGCCATGCGGCATTCTGCCGAAGCCGCTCCGGAAGATTGCCAGCGAGGATGTTGTCCCACGTCGCCTGTCCCCATTGACGCCATTGCCGCTCGGCAAGTGCCAGTGCGAGCGGCTTGGGTTGCAGGCTGACAAGGCGCCCGTGCTGCTGCACCACCCCGCGCCGCTGCAGATCGGCGAATGCGGCACGGAGATCGTCGACAGACCGGCCACGCGTAAACCCTGCTGCCTGCGCAAGATCGTTCAACTCGCCGGCGGTGCCGAGAAGCCGGAACGCACCCAGGAGCATTCCCGCATCCTTCAGCAATGCCGGGTCGGTCGGCCTTCGGCCAAGGAGAATCCGATCGATAAGCTCGTCATCCGTGGCCGCCGCGATAGGCATGTCGCTGAGCCACGCCTGGCCGAGCAAGGTTGCCATCTGCGGAAAGCCGCGTGCAAACTTCAGGAGCCGGCGATGATCTTCACTCGGCAACTCAGGGGCAATCTGCTTGATCATCCCTTCCACGACGGCATCGCTCGCCGGCTCGACCATCAGCAACTCATCGTCACCCTGAACCGACGGGGGAACGTCGTGGTCGATGGTGATGAGCGACACGCGACTGCCAGAACGCTTCACCATGGCGACAAGATCGTGGTGGGATTCAAGCGGACAGCGATCAACGACCACGATCGCACGGAAACCGGAGTCCACAAGGCTCTGCACGATACTCTTGATCGCCACCGGTCCGGCCTCGGATTCCACCGAGTATAGAACAAGGTCCGATAGCTGAACGCCGGACGCTTCTTCCTCGTCGGTCGGTCCGAGAGCTTCATGTGTCAGTCGCGACTTGCCGACGCCGGACAGACCGACGACGCGCGCGACGCCACGCGGTTTACCGACCAACGCACGAAGCTTCTCCCGGAAAGGAGGCAACCGCGGGTCGGGGATCCAGGGCGTGCCGTCGAAGCGACCTGCCCAGTGCGTCCAGTCCTTGAACGGCCCGACCAGGCCGGGTTGCGTCTGTTCGAGCACCCAGGCCGCAACGGGCGGCAGAATGTTGACCCATGATGCGAGTTGGTCGGCATCGCGGAACTGAACCTGATCAGGCCTGACCTTGAGGCCCGCTTTTGCGAGGGCTTTGCGAATGCTTTCGGCGCGCGCCTTGACAAGCTTGTTCTCGTACGAGTGACCGCACGCCATGATGTATGTGCCGCCCTTCTCCAAGGCGTCGCGCACCATCGACTTGACCTCGCCACCCGGCGTCACCACGTCGGCGCCGGCTTCCGCCGGCGAAATCGACCCGGCTTTCAACTGGAACTGCGAGATGCGGCTCGGCAAGAACGTCGTTCGTTCGGGTCCGTTCTGCCACTCGATGCGGGCATCCTCGCCGCCGTCGGCCGCGGTGATGTTGGCGGCGACGTGGATGCCATCCATCGGCAGGTTGCCGCTCAGCGCCTCACCGTCCAGAAGTCGGCGCATCAGCAGCATGAACTTTCTTGGGCTGAGCGCCGCAATGTGCTTGCCGGTGACCTCGAACGGTCCCGTGCTGTCCGACTCCATCGGCGCGACTTTACCGCCGGACAGCGTGATGATGGCAGACGGATTGGCGTCGAGCAGGCGCAGGATATTCGCCGTTGCCGTCGTGGGCTTGATGGTGCCGGATTCGTATTTCGTAAAGGCGCGCGGGCCACCACCAAGGAGTTCGCCGGCTTCAACCTGCGACAAGCCGATTTTCTCTCGGATGCGACGGATGTCGCCCGGTGTCAGTTCGGCCGGCTTACTGTCGGTCATTCCAGCACCATAATGGTCTCTTTGATTGTGAAATGTACCATTATGGTCACTTAACGGATTAATTCGGTCAAAACAAGCTTATCTTATAACATATTGATATTACGCACTTTTTATGTTTCACCTTCTGAATCGATTGTTCGAATCGATGGGCTAGCTGTCCAGCCGGCCCGAGATAACGAGCCGCACCGATGCGCCTCAGCGTAACGAGCCTCTGTCGATCGCATTGCGATCGCATCGGCTCGTTCGACGCTGGAAGCGGCTCTGTCCGAGACGCGCGGTCCGCTCGCGTCCGGCAGTTGGCCACCCCGCACGCGCGCAAAAGGCGTCTCTTGCGTCATGGTGCCGATCTCCGCGGGCATGAGGTCATACACTGTCTGCGGCGCCGTGGCCCACATGCGCACCCGGATCGCGCGACCGCATACCCATCCGCACAAGGAAACCGCCCAGCTCGAGCATCCACAAAGCGGCTCGCCAGCTAATGCGCTGTCCTTATGCGAGAGCGCCGACATACTATGGGCGATGCGCAAGACAATCGCCGATTTGACCCGCGGGATCTACGACCATGGCGCCCATGCGGATCTCGCCGATCGTGGGTATCGTCGCTATCATCCCTTTTCATTTGATTTTGACTCAACGCCCTTGAACCTCGCCGAAGCCCAGGAGCATTGGGACGAGCTGGTCAAACAAAACCATCGAGAGAACCGGGCCCAAACCGTCAAGCGGCTCGAGCAGCGATACGGCTCGACAGACATCGAAAGCGTCGTCAAAAATGTGACGGACCTTGGCTCGAAATCGATGTCTCTGCTCGCCTATCACAATCAGTTCCACGAGCAGGCCCGTCGGTCTTTTGTCGCCGGCCTTTATTACCCGGCCTTGGTCGCCGCTTGCGCACTCGGGGAGCGCATCCTGAATCATCTCGTGCTGGATCTGCGTGACAGCTTCAAATCCTCCGAGCATTACCGCAAGGTGTATCGCAAGGAGTCTTTCGACAATTGGACGTTCGTCATCACCGTTCTGACGGACTGGAAGGTTTTGATCGATGGTGTCGGCTCGGAATTTCTGATGCTCGGCGAGCTTAGGAACCGATCCATCCATTTCGATCCGGACACTTACCATTCCTTGCGCGAAGATGCGCTTGCGGCGCTCCAACGACTGAATGCCATTATCGCTAAGCAGTTCGGTTACTTCGGCCTCCAGCCATGGTACATCGACAACACACCCGGCGCGCAGTTCGTGAAGCGAGCCTTTGAGGACGTCCCGTTCGTGCGTGCTTATATCATTCCCCGGAGCGGATTTATCGGGCCTTTATACGGCATGGATCTCAGCCAGGGTGGCTGGCATCATCTTGACTATGCTGACTATGGCGACGGCGAGCTTAGCGACGAGGACTTTGCAACGCGCTATCGGGAGCGCGATCCTGAGAAAGTCGTCTCCCGCGCCATGATCGAGAAAGCGCAGCTGGAAGCCAAGCCCGAAGGCGGCGCTTGATCTCGCTGGTCTCGCTCGCCGCCTTTGGCAGATCGGTGATCTAGCTGGTTCTCGTCTCAACCCTTGGCAGCGAAGCGTGATATTCATCAACGCTGTCGAGGTCGATCATGGTCTTGCCTCCCATCTTGTAAGCCCTAATCCTGTCATGGGCTATCAGCTCATAAGCCTTAGTCTTTCCGAATTTGCCATAACGACAACCGTCCTTGAACTCGACGAGACGACGTCTCTTGTTGTCATCATTGTCGACCATGGTTCCCGCATGTGCTTCGATGATCTCTGCCAAAATCCGATCAAGCCCCGCCGAGGAAGACAGACATTTCCAAGGCGCAAGCTTCGTGGCGCGGGCTTGCCAGGAAGGCAGTCCTTTTGTGATCGCTGATTAGATTTCTGCTGACTCGTTTCGACGCCATCTGCGCTCACCCCAACTACCAAGGATGCGTTGATCTATATTGCCAACAAGGTCAGCCAAAGAGTTTCCGACGCCGCCGCGGGCTGTAGCGCGCTGTAGGGTACAAATCGGACGAACCGACAGGTCGGAGTTCAGTCAGAGTTCGATTCCGGTCGTGGCGGTTGTGCAGACAGAACGGCACGGGCCGTGTCTGCTCCCGAAGGAGCTTGCTGTTTCATTTTTGCGAGCTAATGCCGCGCGTCATCTTGCTGGTATTTCTGCTGGTATCGGCAGCCATCTGCGGATAAAATGACCTTAAATTCAGATGGCTAGGGGAATAGGCGACTGCCGGCCAGGGGCACCACGGAAAAAACTGTAGTAATAACAATAACTTAATTCGCTAGTTCGATTCCGGATTTCCCCGGAAAACTGTCGCGACGGACTGAAAATCCAAGCAAAAGCCCAACTGCGGTGGTCCACTTTGCTGGTATTTTTGCTGGTATCGCCAAGCCAAACGCGCCGCGGCGAATTTCGCTATTCCGAACGACGGAATCGAGCAGATGGCCCGCAAGAATGATGGCGCCGTGGGTGCCAACCCACAGGAGATCCCACTAATCTCGACTGCCGCGCCCGACCGAAATTCGACAAGGACGCGTGGAGTCCCGCCAAGACGTCCGACGTGACCCGTGGCTGGCTCGAACTCCTCGTAACGCTGGACGTGAGCAGGCCCGGCTACGCTGCCTCCAAGCTTTGGCGGATGGCCGCCACACCCGTCGAAAGGCCGATCATCAGTCCCCAGGTGACCCACATCTGCCAGACGGCTGTCATGCGCGATGCGAGCGCAAGGCCGAGCACGATGAACGCGAGAGCCGTCCCGACGACGGGGCGGACGCCGAAGCGCAATATGAGCGCTGCGGCGAATGGCCCGACCATTCGAAGAACGCGTCGCGCGAGCGCACCCGAGATCACACCGGCGTCCCATCCGAACTCCGTCCGGAGAGGAAGAAGCACGCCGACCATGCCCATCGCGGCCGACGTCGACAGCACCCGTGGCCACGCTTGTCGGCGAGAGCGGGCATCTTCTACGGGTGGGCCGTCGTCGCGGTAATCTTTCTCACCATGGCTTCGTCCGTCATCGCGACATTCCACTCTCCGTCGCCGTCAGGCCGTCGCGCCGACGCGGTCGTGAACTGGATAGTCGGTATAGCGCTTCGCGGCGAACGCGAAGAACGAGGCCCTGTCGTAGGACGTGAGCGGGAGGTGCTGCCTGATCCTCTCGGGAACTCGGCGAGACTGAACCCGGAGTTTGCAATCCGGCCTGAAGCCCCCCCTAGGGCATTCTCCTGGCGATTCCGCCGCGGACCTGCACTGCAGGACCCGATCGAGGCAGTTCAGCTCTCGCATCAACCCAAGAGCGACGAGCGTCGGTCCTCACGTAAGATTCGCCAAACTTGGGAGACCCGGCGTACGTGAAACCGTCTGCGTGCGCCTGCGAATGCAAACTGATGGCCGCCGTTGCAACCAGTAAAGGGAAAGCTAAGGTCTTCATTTGATCTCTCCTCAGAGGGTGATGGAGTGCCTGATGGCACAACCCGAACTTGGGGGAGCCACACCCTTTTCGGAAATGCTGTTCCTCTCTCATTACGATACCAATCGTCTATGACGGTGGGAATTTCCCCTTGACACCACGCACGGTCTACTTCCGCGTCAGCGTCGAGACCGGCTCCCAAGCGTCGGCGCATCCTGTTCGGGACAGTTCGACGCATCGATTTCGCATCACCTGAGAAGGGCCATCGTCCGGACGTTCCCGCAGGATATCTTCGAACTGCCGAAGGGCGCCTGGGAAGTCTCGCTCCCGGTATTTCCTCAGCGCGTCCTCGTATGCACCGATCCAGCGGCACGCAGCATGATCCCTGAACTGATCCTGTGCACCAATCAGCTCGTGAACGGACAGACCGCCTTCACGGCCGTAAACGGCGATCCTGTCGACCTCGCGCGTGACCATTGAGCGGCCTACAAGAGCAGCTGTCGCCTCGCCGATCAGGATATGCGTACCGTACTGCTTATTGGCGCTTTCCAGTCGGCTCGCAACATTCACTGCGTCGCCGATCACGGTGTAGTTCAATCGCAGTTCCGAGCCGATGTTGCCCACCAGCATATGGCCGGAATTGATACCGATCCTGATCTGAAGCGGGCGGCCAAGATCGTCGGAAAGGCCCGACTCCTCAATGGCCCTGCGGCAAGCGAGCGCAGCGCGGCAACATAGCAGGGCATGATCTCCTTGCGGCTGCGGCGCGCCCCAGAACGCCATGACCGCGTCGCCGATAAATTTGTCGATGGTCCCGCCATTGGCGACGATGACTTCCGATGCAATGTCGAGATAGCGCGACAGGAGGGGTACGACGCGATCGCCCATGCGTTCGGAGAGGCCGGTGAAGCCCGCGATGTCAATAAACATCACGGTCAGCTCCTGAACGGCGCCGCCGGGCTTCGCCTCGACACCCTGGCGCAGCAGGGCACGGACGAGGTCGGCCGGTATGAATTTGCGAAAGGCTGAGAGGCCGGCGGCCATCTCGGCAATCGCGCCCGACAGGCTCGCGATCTCCTTTAGACGCGAGGGATGGCGGCGCACCAGTTCCAGCGCAAAGGTCTCGACGTGGCGGATTTCTCCGACGACGCGGGAAAGAGGCGCTGCGATTACCGTCCGCGCCAGCAAGGCTGAGGCCAGCGCTGCAAGTACCGCGCCGACGCCGAGACCCGCGATGAGGCGGCGTAACGTTGTCTCGACTGGGCCGAGAAACTCCGCTTCAGGAATGACGGTCGCTAGCCGCCAGCCGGGAAACGGCAGAGGCGTGAGCGCGACCTCGTAGGCAGCGCCGTCGGAGGTGAGCCGGCTGCGCCAACTGTCCTGGTCGGTCCCCGCTTTGGTCAGCGCCATCTGCGCCAGCGGCAACAGGGCCTGTCCGCCACGCGCCGGATGCAGCTCGTCGGCGTCCTTGTCGGGCGCGGCCACGAGCTCGCCGCTGCCGTCGAAAATGAAGGCCGTCCCGGTGTGCCCGACCTCGAGCTGGGCGAGGAAGCGTGCGAGCCGCGTATATTCGATGATGATGGCGAGGACGCCCTGCCGCTCCTGATAGACGTCGATCGGCCCCGCGAAGGCGATCGACGGGCGCTCTCCGATCGGATGGTCGGTCACCTTGAACCAGCTGGGGTCCTCGGCCTTGATGCCGGTCTTAAACCAGGTACGGTCGGCGACGCGGAAATCGGTCGGCTCAAAGCGACGGTTGGCGAATTCGATGTCGCCGGGCACCACGTCATATTCGTCGACCCGCCGCTGCCCGGCATGATCGGTGAGCGAGATCTCCATCATCTCCAGCCGGCCGTCGCCGAGCTTGTGGGCGGCGAAGAACGCGCCGTCGGGCCAGCCAAATGCCACCCAGGATATCGTGGCCTGCGATTGCAGCTGTGACAGGAAGACGAATTCGCGCTTGTCGGCCTCACGGGTGTCGAGCACGTTTTGCAGGAAGAGCGTGCGGATGGCCGTGTGGGCAGCGCGCGCTTCGTCGACGATCGCCGCGACCTCCTTGCGGACGGCGGCCACGATCTGCTCGTTGATTGTTGCTGCCAGTTGCCGGCTGGTCGATTCAGCCGTGCGCCACCACAGCAGGCTGGATAACGCGGCCGTCAGGAGGATCGCAGTCAGGACCAGCGCCGAGACGGCGAGACGGATGCTGACCGTCAGCCGCCTGATCGCTTGGCCTGATGCAACGCGTCCGGAGCTGGCGGTCATGACGGGTCCAGAGTTGGCGAGGCTGCCTGGTATCTTTGTACGTAGGCCCGCAGCCGTTCGTTACGTCTCGCAAATGTCGAGCCCTCAGGCCAATGCCCGCCGGCTAACGAGTCCATAGGGACAAGGCATTGGCGTTATCGCCCCGGCGCGCCGCAAATGGGCCCAAGCGCACGGCATCGTGCGCGTCACCCAACGGTCTCACCAACTCGTGAGCGGCTCGGCAGGTAACGGCCGGCCACGGCGGGGCGAACGAGACGAAGCGGGCATCGCCCGAACCAACAGGAGAAATTCAATGTCTGCCAAGACTGCTATCAGTTCGCTCGTCCTCGCCGGCGCCGTGTCCACCGCGCTCGCCACGCTGGCCATGGCCGGTCCCCTGACCAAGGCCGAGGCCGATGCGGCGATCGCCGCCAAGAAAGAGAAATGCTTTGGCGTCGCGCTGAAGGGCCAGAATGATTGCGCCGCCGGCCCGGGCACGACCTGCCAGGGGACCTCGACCGTCGATTTCCAGGGCAATGCCTGGAAGTTCGTCCAGGGCGGCACCTGCGCCAATATCGAGCTGCCCGGCGGCAAGCACGGTTCGCTCAAGCCGGTCTGACACGAGCAGCAATCGAAACACGCAGCGCGGAGGAGCGACATGGACGCAGAAATCAGGCCCCGAACGTCTGCGGCCATTCCCCTCCGCTTCTCCTTGCCCATCGGCGGCGTCGCCGGGACGAGCTTCAAGCCCGAGCACCTCGCGGCGATCCTCGACGAGGGCCCGCAGCGCGGCTTCTTCGAAGTCCATGCCGAGAATTACATGGGCGCGGGCGGCCCCCCTCATCGCATGCTGGAAAAGCTGCGCAGGGATCATCCGCTCTCGCTGCACGGGGTCTGCATGTCGATCGGCGGCCCGGCCCCACTGGACCGCACGCATCTGGCTCGCTTCCGCGGCCTGATCGCGCGCTATCAGCCGGCGCTGGTCTCCGAACATCTCGCATGGTCGACCCACGAAACCAGCTTCTTCAATGATCTTCTCCCGCTACCCTACACAAAAGCAACGCTCGATCGCGTTTGCGACCATATCGATGAGGTGCAGGAGGCGATCCGGCGGCCGATCCTTCTGGAAAATCCGTCGACCTATGTCGCGTTCCGCAACTCCACCATGAGCGAGACCGATTTCATCCGCACGGTTGCCGAGCGCACCGGCTGCGGCCTGTTGCTCGACATCAACAATGTCTTCGTCTCTGCGACCAATCACGGCTTCTCGGCGCTGCAATATCTCGCCGATTTCCCGCTCGCGCGTGTCGGCGAGATCCATCTGGCGGGACATGCTGAGCAGAGCGACGACGAAGGCGATCTGCTCCTGATCGACAGTCACGACGGTCCGGTCGCAGACGCGGTGTGGAAGCTATTCGAGACCGTCATCGCGCGCCACGGGCCCGTACCGACGCTGGTCGAATGGGACAGCAACATACCGGATTGGCCTGTGCTGAAGGCAGAAGCCGCCGCAGCGCAGGCGATCCTCGATCGTCGTTGCGCGATGGAGGATCGCCATGCAGCCTAACGACCACACCTCTTACGCGGCTGCTTTCGCACCACCGCTGCTCGATCCCGACGACGACGTCCCCGCCGTCGTAACCGGCCCGAACGGCAAGTCGGCGATGAAGCGCTACAACGTCTATCGCAACAACGTCACGGTCAGCCTGATCGACGCGCTCGCGGCGATCTATCCGGCGGTGCAGCGCCTCACCGGGCCGGATTTCTTCCGCGCCATGGCGCGCTTCCATATCCGCGAAACGCCGCCGACCTCGCCACTGCTGTTCGACTACGGATGCGACTTTCCCGCCTTCATCGCCCGCTATGAGCACGCCCGGTCGTTGCCATGGCTCGCCGACATCGCGCGGATCGAGCGGGCCTGGCTCGACGCTTATCACGCTGCAGATCACCCGTTGCTCTCGCCGACCGCGCTCGCGGCGGTCGCGCCCGATCGTCTGGCCGACCTCGTCTTCACCGTGCATCCGGCGACGCGCGTGGTGCGATCGTCATTCGCGGCGGTGACCATTTTTGCCGCCAACCGCACCGGCGAGTCCTCCGACCGCATCGACGCATCGACGCCCGAGGACGCGCTGATCACGCGGCCGGAGTTCGACGTCGTCGTGCAGCGGCTCCCGCCCGGCGGCGCGGTCTTCCTGACCTGCCTGATGTCGGGGTGCATGCTTGCCGAGGCGGCCGCCGGGGCGCTCGAGGAGTCGCCTTCCTTCGACCTCGCCACCAACATAGCCGGCCTGTTCGAGGCGGGCGCCTTCACCTCGCTGACGTCAGGAGACGCAAGATGATCACGGAACAACGCATCGCGGCCGCAGGGCCCCTGCCCTCGCTCGGAGCTCTCGCAGACAGGGGCAATGATCTAGTCCGCGCAATCGCAACGCCGTCGATGGTCCAGTTCGTGCTGCGCCTGGCGCTGGCGGTGCCGTTCTGGCGCTCCGGCATCCTCAAATGGGCCGGCTTCCTGAAGTTGAACGACACCGCCGTGGCGCTGTTCAGTGACGAGTTCATGCTGCACTTGCCCGGCGGCCCCTATCATTTCCCGGTGCCGGCAACCATGGCGTTCCTGTCCGGATGCGGCGAGATCATGTTCCCGATCCTCCTGGTCCTCGGGCTCGGCACGCGTTTCGCCGCACTCGGTCTCCTGTTCATGACCGTGATCGTCGAGCTCACTGTTCCCGACGGATGGCCGGTCCACATCACCTGGGCGGCAATGGCGCTCGGCATCATGGCCTATGGGCCGGGCCGGATTTCGATCGATCATTTGCTCTGCAGGTTCGTCATTCATCCGCACAGATAGCGCGTGATCGATCGAAGCCGCCCGTGCGCGAAGAGTCCCACCCCGAAGTCAATGGAGGAACGTCATGGAAGTCAATGAAGACCGCCTGAATTCGTTCATGGGCAAGATGATCGGCGATGTCGGTGCGGCGATGAGCGCTTCGCTCATGCTGCTTGGCGACAAGCTCGGCCTCTACAAGGCCCTCGCGCAGGGCGGCCCAATGGACTCTGCCGCGTTGGCCAAGGCGACCGGCACCGCTGAACGGTACATCCGCGAATGGCTCTCGGCACAGGCCGCATCCGGCTATGTCGAGTACGACAGCGCTTCAGGCAAATTCTCGATGCTGCCGGAGCAGATCCTGGCGCTGGCAGACGAGGACAGCCCCGTCTTCCTCGGCGCCGTCGGCAGTCTCGTTTCAGCAACCTTCCTCGACGAACCCAAGATCGCGGACGCCTTCAAGACCGGCAAGGGCGTGGGCTGGAACAAGCGCAGCGAATGTTTGTTCTGCGGAACGGCGCGCTTCTTCCGCACCAGCTACAAGCATTACCTGGTGCAGGACTGGCTGCCAGCGCTCGACGGGGTCGTCGAGAAGCTCAAGCGTGGTGCCACGGTGGCCGACGTCGGCTGCGGTCACGGCGTGTCGACGCGGCTCATGGCCGACGCGTTCCCCAAGTCGACGTTTT
Organism: Bradyrhizobium sp. UFLA05-89; assembly: GCF_059803475.1. Classification (NCBI taxonomy): domain Bacteria; kingdom Pseudomonadati; phylum Pseudomonadota; class Alphaproteobacteria; order Hyphomicrobiales; family Nitrobacteraceae; genus Bradyrhizobium; species Bradyrhizobium sp. UFLA05-89. Next base: position 48,568 of record NZ_JBANBA010000054.1, read on the forward strand.
ACGGCTTTGACTATCACGACGGCTCGATCGCAGCGGCCCGCAAGGGTGCGAGCGACGCCGGCCTTTCGGATCGGGTCCATTTCGACATCCAGTCCGCCAAGACGTTTCCGGCGCGCAACTACGACCTGGTGTGCTTCTTCGACTGTCTGCACGACATGGGCGATCCCGTCGGCGCGCTGCGTCACACCCGATCAGCGCTTGCCGATGACGGCACCTGCCTCCTGATCGAACCGTTCGCCAAGGATCGGCTCGAGGACAATCTGAACCCGGTCGGACGCGTCTACTACGCGGCCTCGACGATGGTCTGCACGCCGGCGTCGCTCGATCAGGAAGTCGGGCTGGCGCTCGGCGCCCAGGCCGGCGAAGGGCGGCTGCGCGAGGTTGCCCGCCAGGGCGGCTTCACGCGCTTCCGCCGTGCCGCCGAGACACCATTCAATCTCATCCTCGAAGCGCGTCCGTAAGAGCCAGTTGGATGTCCGTGGTGAGGTTGCCACGGACATCCTCCGGCTAAGCCTCATGAAACGGGCTTCGCGCTTTCGATATTCTTGTTCCACAGCGCAGGCTAAGCTTTTGGTCGGAACAGGGGGGCAAGCAATGAAGCATTTGCCGATTTTCGGTAGTCATGGCGCGCGAGCCGAGGTCGGGAAGAAAAGCCGCCCCCAATACCGCCTGCTGGTCTGGCTCGCTGCCTGGTTCGCGGGAGGATATCCGAAACCCGGCGGGAATCTCGCTGCGACCCCTGTACCGCCGTCCGTCCCGACACCGATGCTCGCGCTCGCAAAAGGCCAGCGAGAACTGAGGCTCGACCTTTTCCGCGGTCTCGCGCTCTGGCTGATCTATATCGATCACGTCTCACCCGACCTCCTCACGTGGGCGACGATTCGCAACTACGGGTTCAGCGACGCCGCCGAAGTGTTCATCTTCATCTCCGGCTTCACCGCAGCTCTGGTCTACGGTCGCGCGACCTTCGAGGCCGGCTTCGTCATAGGGACGGCACGTGTGCTGCGGCGGGTCTGGCAAATATATACCGCCCATCTTCTGCTCTTCCTGGTCCTGATGGCCGAAATCGCTTTTGTTACGAGCGTCTCCGAGAAGCCGGCGTTCTACATCCAGGAGATGGAGGTCGGAGATTTCTTTAGGCAACCCGGATCCGAAATCATCCAGGCGCTCTTTCTGCGTTTCCGCCCGCTGAACATGGATGTCCTGCCGCTCTATGTGGTGCTGATGGCGTTTCTGCCCTTGGTCCTGCTAGTTGCACGTTTGCACAGGGATCTGCCGCTCGCCTGCTCTGTTGCACTCTACATCTTGACGCTCCGGTACGATCTGCACCTGTCGACCTATCCGGACGGCTTCTGGTCGTTCAATCCCTACGCATGGCAATTGCTGTTCGTCTTCGGCGCCTGGTGTGCGCTTGGAGGTGGAAAACGATTGTCCCCGATCCTCAATTCTCGAGCCGCCTTCTGGCTCGCCGTCGCCTATCTGTGCGCGGCATTCTTCGTCACCATGACTTGGTATTTTCCCTCCCTGGAGGCGCTGATCCCCGGCTGGCTGGCGCGGCTGATCTATCCGATCGACAAGACCGATTTTGACGTCCTGAAGTTTGCGCATTTCCTCGCGCTGGCGGTCGTCGTCCTGCGCTTCGTGCCGGGTGACTGGGCCGAGTTGCGATCGGCGTGGGCGCGGCCTCTGATCCTTTGCGGGCAGTATTCACTGCAGATCTTTGCGCTTGGAGTTGCCCTGTCGTTCGCCGGCTATGCACTTCTGACGGAGCTTGATGCTGGTGCCGTGCTGCATGTCTTGGTCGGCGCCGCTGGCATCTTGATGCTGTACAGCGTCGCCTTGGTATTCAGTTGGTACAAATGGGCAATGTCCGGGCGCGAGCGCGCCAAGACGAACAGTTCAGAGCTAACTACGCAAAGTGTTTACTGAATAGCCACTCTAATCGATGGACCGACGGACATGGGAAGAGAGAGCACGGATTTGTTTGTCGTCGAGCGGGATTTGAGGCTCGACCTTTTGCGCGGACTTGGTCTTTGGATGATCTTTCTGGATCACATTCCGGATGACGTCGTGGCCTGGCTTACGCTGCGCAATTACGGCTTCAGCGACGCGGCCGAGTTCTTCGTTTTCATTTCCGGCTACCTTCTTGGGTTCATCTACGTTCCCATCGTCGCCTCGGGCCAGTTCCTGGCAGCCTTGAAGCGCTTGTGGCTGCGGGCCTGGCAAATGTACGTCGCCCACATCCTGCTGTTCCTCGCCTTCACGGCGCAGATCGCTCGCGCCGCGCGGAAGTGGGACAATCCGATGTACAAGGACGAGTTCAATGTCGCCAACTTCCTAGCACACCCAGACGAATTGATCGGCAAGGCGCTCACGCTGCAATACAAGCCGGTCGATCTCGACGTTCTTCCGCTTTACATTTCCCTGGTTGCGATTGCGCCGTTCGTGGTCTGGTGCCTTGTGCGCCGCCCGAACCTGACCCTGGCCGGTTCGATCGTGCTGTACCTGCTGGCGCGCTACTTCGATTGGAACCTGCCGTCATATCCGAAAGGGGCAACCTGGTATTTCAACCCGTTGCCTGGCAGATGATGTTCTTTTTCGGTGCCTGGTGCGGCTGCGGCGCTGTCGCCCAGATCAGCAAATTCCTCCGCTCGCGCATCGTGTTCGCAGTCTCGATCGCCTGGATCCTCTTCGCTCTGCTCATCGTGATGACCTGGCACAGCACGTTCCTGGAGTCGCTGATCCCGAAGTGGATGATCAAGCAGATCTATCCGATCGACAAGACCGATCTCGATATGCTGCGGTTCACGCACTTCCTCGCGCTGGCCGTCATCGTCTCACGCTATCTCAACCGAGACTGGGCGGGGCTTAGGTCGAAGTGGCTCCGGCCTCTCGTGCTGTGCGGTCAGCATTCGCTGCCGCTGTTCTGCCTCGGCGTGTTCCTGTCCTTTGGCGTGCATTGGATACTTGTTCAATGGAAACACCAAGTCATTGAGCAAATTCTGCTCAGCATCGGCGGAATGGGCATCATGACGGCAGCCGCCTGGGTTCTGGATAGAGCACAAAAGGTGCCGAACCTCTTCGTCGACGCGGGGGTCAAGGAAGAAGACCCGGTCACTCAACCCGACCCATTGGCTGGGATGCGAACACAGCCGAGCGCGGCATGAGGAAAGTCGAGGAGTCGAGCATGTCCAAGCGCCTGATGACTGCCATTTGCATAACGCTGCTCGCAATAGGGGTTGCAAGAGCCGAGACTTCATCCCCGGCCGCAATGGACGCAGCAAGAAGCTTGGCCGTGACATTGAAGGTCGCGGACCAATACAAGTCTCTCCTTCCGGGTATTTTGCTCAGGCTCCGGCCTACCTTGTCTCAGGACCGTCCGGAGATCGAGCGTGACTTCGATGCCGCAGTGCCGGCGATCTTGGAAGCCAACCAATCGAAATACTATAACTCGATGATCGAGGGTGCCGCGGCGCTCTACGCTAAGATCTTTTCGGCGGACGAACTTCGTGCCATCGATGCGTTTTATCGCAGCCCGGCCGGCCAGAAATATATCGAAAAATCGCACGAGCTATCGGAGATCAACCAAAAGGTCAGCGATGAAATCTCGCGCGAAGGTGCCGACGAGATGAAAGAGCGGATCACCCAGTCTCTGCGGGAGAAGGGCCATAAACTTTAGCAGATCTGCAGTGACGTAAGGACCGCCACGCAGCGCGCTAAGAGGATGCTTCCAAACAAGAATTTGTGGTTCGCCTTTTAATCGAACGGGTCGCGCATGAAATGCGAAAATGTACTGTTGCGAGTTGCGGACGATCTGCTTTCCATTGGTGGCACACCGGAGCGGCCTTCCGCGAGCGACCCATGGCCCAGTGCCCCTTCGAATATCTCTGATCTTCTAACCTTGGCATTTCTTGCAGCGGTCATTCTTGTCGCGTGCTTCACCGTCAAGGATTACGCCATCTCCAATGATGAGGGCGTGCAGCACCACTACGGGGAACTGATCATCGCGTATTATCAAAGCGGATTCCGGCTGCGCGATGTGTTCACCTTCGAAAACCTGTATCTCTACGGAGGCCTGTTCGACGTCATAGCGATCTGGCTCGGCCACGTCGTCGCCCTCGACGTCTACGAAGTGCGCCATATCCTCTGCGCCATGACAGGTGTCGCTGGCATTGCCGTCAGTGGCGCGACTGCGCGTTCAATCGCCGGACCGCGCGCCGGCCTCATTGCAACGGTCGCGCTTACACTCTGTGGAGCGTGGTATGGCGCCATGTTCAATCACACGAAGGACATCCCGTTCGCCGCCGCAATGGCCGGAGCGACACTGCTCCTCCTCCGCTTGGCTCGCCAATTGCCGTCGCCTCGCACCTTCGATGTTGTGCTCTTCGGCTGTCTTGCCGGCGTAGCCCTTGGCTTGCGGAGCTACGGCTTGCTGCTGTTTGTCTATGTCGGGCTTGCAATTGTGATCTTTCTGCCCCCGGCGGAAAGCGTCAGGGCGCGCCTTTTCTTTGCGGGCAAATCCCTGTTGAAGACGTCCCCCGCCGTGGTGGTCGCCTATCCGTTGATGATACTGGCCTGGCCTTGGGCTGCGCTGTCGCCCCTCAATCCGATCCGTGGCCTGTTTGCCTTCTCGGAATTTCAGTATGCGATCCGCACGATGTTTGTCGGGCGCGTCTACGAGATGGCCAACGTGCCGCGCGTCTATGTCCCCGCTTATCTCCTCATTCGCATACCGCTGATCACTCAGGCGGGTGCCGCGCTGGCGATGATTTCCCTCGTTTGGAACCCCGTTAAGCGAGTCGTATTGCGGCGTCGGGAAGTTGCATTGCTATCGATGATGGTCCTGCTGCCGTTGGCCTGTCAGGCGCTCGTTCATGGCCCTGCGTTCAGCGGCATGCGCCATTTCCTATTCGTGCTTCCTCCGCTCGCGACGCTCGCCGGCGTGGGTCTCAGCCATCTCCTCGATGCGCTCGCTTTACCGGGGCGCCGGCTGGCCTCAGTAGCGCTTGCGGTGGTCTGCGCGACCTTTCTGTCCGAGGGGATCACGCTGATAAGGCTGCACCCCTACGAGAACCTGTCCTACAACGCCTTGGTCGGGGGCCTTCCGGGAGCATTCCGCCGCTACGATCTGGACTATTGGTTCAACAGCATGCCAGAAGCGATCAGTAAGCTCGAGGCGTTCGTCCGGGATCGGGCACTCCATGATGAAACGAAGCCGCCGACTGTCTATTCCGTCGCCGTTTGCGGAGAACGTCCGGCCTTTGATCATTCGGTCACCCTTCCCCAATTGCGGTGGGATTTCCGGTCGGAATGGGACGAGTCGGAGTTCTTCATCGCTCCAACGCAGATGAACTGCGATCACGACCTCGATGGAGAGATCGTTGGTCGTGTGGAAAGGCTCGGCGTCCCCATTGCCTATGTGAAGGATCGGCGAGCGATCGTGAAACGTCTGCCCGCAGATTCCGCGCCGCCGGTTGCCCGGCAGGAGTCCGCCGGAAAGAATATCGCGCAAGCCGTTCCGTTTGATTGAGGCTCCTCGTCGATCCGGAGGTCCTTGCCAAGACGCGGCATACTTCGCTGAGACTGCGCGGCTTGAGCGGACTGGCTACGATCGACCAGTGATGCGATAAACTCGTGCGTTGCCCTCGACGCCACGCAATGGCGCGTCGAACTCTTGAACATTCTCGCGTGTCAACAATTCGCGAACGCCGGGAGCCGTGTAGAGCGCTTCAGTGAGGCAGATTTCGCCTGCATCCGCAAATGACTGCACCCGCGCCGCTATATTCACGGTTTGGCCGAAGTAGTCGAGATTCTCATTGAGGGTCACGGCGATGGAGGGCCCGCAGTGGGCGCCCATCTTGAGGATGATGGCGGGCTGATCGCGCTCGAAATTGAATTGGCCGATCCGCTGGAGCATTTCGAGCGCCGCTGCGACCGCGTCGAAGGGCCGGGAGAACGCTGCCATGACGGCATCACCGATGGTCTTCACAATAGCACCGGCATGCTGTTGCGCGACTGCGTCCAACAGAGCGAAATGTTCTCTGACCAGCGCATAGGCATTGAGATCTCCGAGATGCTCGTAGAGGGCGGTCGACCCCTTCAAGTCGGTGAACAAGAGGGTCACCTGGCGGACGCCGAGGCCTTCCTCCTCGTCGACCCGCTCGGAGCGGAAGAGCTTGCGGAAAGTCTGCCGCGTCAGCAGCATGCCGCCGGACACGTAGGGGTCAAACTCGAGTGTCGGCTTCTCCGGCATGGCTACGATCTCGGGCGGCCAGTTGATCAGGAGCACCGAGCCGCGCTTTGCGCCGGTATTGCTGATCTCGAAGACGGTCGGCCCCGCGGGCACTGCCGACATAGCGGATGTAAATCGCTGCCCGTCGTAGGTGATGCGGACGATTGTCGGAGTGCTCGCCGAAGGTACAGCGGAGTCCGCCACGGGAAGCGTGAAGCCGGCCTGCGTCTGAACGTTGACGCCCGAGAGCGCGCCCGGCTTGATGTCGGCCTGCAAGGTCGTGGTCATGCCTGGCGGCAGATATGTCATGCCGCACACTAGCGTGCGCAGAACATCGACAAACCTGGTCCCGCCCGGCAGCCGCCCGCTGTCGGCAAACTTCAGCTTCCAATGCAGGTCTTCGATCGAGAGGCTGTCAACGTCGTGCAATGCGAGACGACGGACCTGCGGCGAGACGGAGAAAGAAGCCTGGATAAAGTCGTCGAGATCCGTCTCACCGTCGATATCGCATAGCCCGCAGACGAAATGGCTCCGGAGTGCGCGCAGCTTGCCGAAGCTTTCCAGGACCAGACCGGAATGGGGGCACAGAATGTCCCAATGCAGGTCGACCAGTCCGGCGCGGGCAGCGTGGAGAAACAAATCGATGGCTTCCGGTTCGGCCACGCCGCGATCTCGAGCGAACGCCAAGGGATTGGCGCGAAAGATACTGACCTCGTCGCCGCTGCGGATCAGGGTTTCGAACTTCGAAATGACCCGAGGGCTCCAGGCCCTGGCCTGCTCGATCTGGATCATCTTGCTTTCGAGAAGCCGTTCGTCAATTGACGTCATCGACAGCTCCTGACGGTGTCAATCCCAGCAAAATAGCACATTCGAAGGAGCATGGGTCATTCGTGCTCGATCCAAACATAACGCACTGCAGCACGTCGCCCTCCAGTAAACCGACGAGGCGCCATCGGGAGAAGTCTTCTAGGACGTGGACTGATTAAGACGAAGCCATAGCCTGATCGAGGCGAGCTGAACGAAAGCAAGGTCGTGGCGTGTTGCCACGCCGACGGCAGTGTTTGATCCTGTTGAAGAACTGCTCGACCTGGTTGCGGGATGTTTGCCCACGCGCCCTTCTTCATTGCAAGTTCTCTGATCCAGTCAGCGTCATAGCCCTAGGTCGGCGAGTAACATTGATCAGGATTTCAGACGAGAAAGCAGTTTTCCAGCAAGTCGCGCCTCATGGACTTCACCGGGGCTCAGCGCCAGCCGTGAGACCATTGCTATCGACCAACGCATGGATTTTGCTCGTCAAGCCACCGCGGGACTTTCCCAGCAAGTCCACTCATCGTCCGTGAGTTCGTAGCGCATGATTCCGCCCCCCGGCCCCCGCACTACTGGTGCCGATTTATCAGTGCGACGGCTGCCGGAGGTCTGGCTTTGACAAAAATCAGACAACGGCCCTGCTACTCTCCACAGGTAGTATTTGCTACCCTGTGCGCATGTGGCGTGAACGGCTCATCACGGCTGGGATCATCACGGCAGGCACGGCTCCCGTCCTCTTAGCCGCGTTGCTGCTTTTCATGAGATAAGGCCGCCTCGGTTGAATGCGTTTGTGCTTTCTCAGTTTGAGGTGCTTGCGCGAGTATCGCACGGCTGGCCCTTAGCCGATCCTGGGTTTCGGCAACCAGGGATCTGAGAAGCTCCACTTCCCGTCGCAACTTTTGCAGGGCGGCTCTCGCCTCCATGCGGGCGGGGCGTGTGTCGTGTTTCATGGCGTCCTCGACACGCCGAGCATCGGCTGATTCCGTGTTGCGCGCCATATCGTGGATTAAGTCCGCCTCACTGGAGGCTCTTAATTCATTGGAACGTGTCTCATCAGGTGTTATTGTCCCACCATCACCGGCTTCGGCTCTGTCCGTAGGCGTCGGTGGCTGAGAGACCGAGAGCGCTCCCGCCTGCATAGCCAGGGAGCGGCCAATGGCCCAGCCTATTAGCGATGAGACTCAGCGATTATTGGACGCGGCCGACCGGGCGATTGAGCAAAGCCGGAAGATCGTGGAACAGACGCGCCATATCCATGCTGCATGCGCGAAAGAGCTGCGCGTTCAGGAAATGAGATTTGCTTTTGTCCGCGAGCTGAGGAAACCTAAGTAGCTGCTAAATTGTTCTTGGCAAAACGGAGGTCTCGAGTATGGCCCAGCGTTTTCCCACCAATTGCATTTTCCGCCCGGTGCATGAACTGGATGCGGAGACCATAAAACGCGCGTGGGATTGCGTGAAGGAAGCAAGAACCGTGCTTGCGCTCCCAGTCCCCTCGACGTTTCTAGGCAAAAGCGTTCACAACACCTCCAGCGTCGAGGTACATCTGAACTCGAAAGAGTAAGTAGCGCCCGGGTTGTCTGGCACCCACCGCCTAGCAAGAGCGCAGAGTTGCAGGAAACGCGCGGACTGGTTGCAGCGAATAGCCCACCCGAGCGTTTTTCTGCTGATGATCGATCCCCTTTTCAAGCGCTCGCTCCTTGCCATTGAGGATAGCCTGACCCTGCGCGACCGCTACCACGTGCTGATTGAGGAGATAGAATACGGTCCGTGAGCTGCGTTGGGCGACGCGCGCCTCGCCGCGCCTGGTGCTTGGCCGAACGCGCAAGCCTTCGTCGGAGTCCGACGGCCCGGCTGTGGCTGGATCAACGCCAATAAGCCACGCTGATTAGATCAGCCAACACGCTTCAATCGGAGGAGTCGTCTCTCGTAAGGAGCATCGACAGCGAACGTATGGTCGGCGCGGCGGCTAGGACCAGTGGCGCCATAACCGCCCACGAGACCAGCCAAGAGGCAAGCCAATTCCACAAAAAGTGGTCGGTCGCCATCGCGGGAAAGCTCGCGATGCCCGCAGCAACGAGGGAGGTCATTCCCGACTGGAGAACGCCGAAGACAAAATGACTGTAGCGGCGCGGAATTGCGAACATAGGGCCCTCAAAACCGATCGGACGGCGGCTATGCTACTCGTGCGTATCACCATTTCAATGCGTGTGGATGCTCAAAGGGATGCCCTGAGTGCCTATTCTGCCGCCATCGGCATCGTTTCCTGTTGCTCATGAAGGACTACACCCGCGAGGGGATCAAACTCGCCTTTCCATGGTGCGCTCTCAAGCACAGCTTTGGTATGGGCGTAGCCCGCATCCCACCGTCGCATGATTCCTTTCGGGCTGAAATCGATGTCCTTGGTGTGGGTCTCGCGATCGAGCTGAGGCGCAAGAAGACGAACGACATGCATGCGGGTCCGGCACCCATAACCGGTCAGCTCACGAACGGCAGGATCGGCACGCTCGCTCTCAGGCAGGCGAGCGGCGAGCTCATTGATGATGTGGCGCAAGCGATGCGCCTGCTGTTGTCGTGCGATTTGGCTCGCAATTCGGCTCGAATACTGCACGTCCTTATGCCGGTTGAAGACCTCTGCCATGGTCGTGGGCTCGTGACCCATTGGATTCCACAGATGAACTGCAAAGATCAGCGAATCCTTGCGCGGGTTATCATCAAAGACCGCTTCCGTGGGCGTGTTCGAGAGAATGCCTCCGTCCCAATACAGGTCGCCATCAATCCGTATCGCGGGGAACGCCGGCGGCAGCGCGCCCGACGCCATGATGTGCTTCACGGTCAGCTCGCCGTCGCGGGTATCAAAGTAGCGCATCTGACTGGTCCGAACGTGAGCCGCGCCGACCGTCAGCCGCGGTTTGCAGCGATTCACCAGGTCGAAGTCCACAAGCTCGCTCAGTGTCTTCTCGAGTGGAGCCGTCGAATAGAAGCCAGCGTGATCGGCGCCGAGCGGATAGGAATCCCCAGCGTGAGCCAGTGGATTGGGCCGAAAAAAGCCCGGAATTCCATTGGTAACCGTCGCCCAATACGAGAGCTTGTCGTTGAAGTCTGGGAAGGCCATGCGGAGGTTCCAGATCGGATTCTGCTCCATGCGCTTCCAGAACGCCTTGAGCCTCTCCAATCTGTTCTGGGGTTCATTGCCAGCGATCAGGCTGGCGTTGATCGCCCCAATCGAGGTCCCGATGATCCAATCAGGCTCGATGCCGGCCTCGTGGATTGCCTGGTAGACCCCGGCCTGATACGAGCCGAGCGCTCCGCCGCCCTGCAGCACAAGCACGACTTGGCCAGGCAAATCCCGGACCTTGGCGGCCTCGACAGCATTGCCCTGCATCGCATTCATCTTTCGCTCCCCTGAACGCTTGCTCTCGTCATTC